>JAEURB010000177.1 GCA_016788435.1 Anaerolineae bacterium
GATGGCCGCCGGCACGAAGGCGACGGCAATCGCCAGCCAGAAGCGCTGCACGCCGCGATCGGTGCGAACGGTTCGAATCTGCGTCGTCAGTTCCGCCCGGTAGAAGACGATCATGGCCAGGACCGCGCCGAACTGGATAAAGATATTGAAGGTGGCCGCCGTCACCGCATCGAAGCCGGGGTTGAGGAGCGCCGTCGCCACGATCAGATGGCCAGTGGATGAGACGGGCAAGAACTCGGTGATACCCTCGATGATGCCGAGGATGATCGTGATGATCAGGTCAGACACGAACGACTCCTGTCCGAAGCAGACGCACGTATGAAGCTACGCCTTCAGGTATTCAAGCCACCAGCCGCCCAGCCAGCCAGAGACCAACCACTGCCGCCAGCATACTCAGCCCAACCGAGGCGATGATGTACAGCACTGCCTGTCCGTTATCGCCAGCGCGCATCAGATTAACTGTTTCGAGGGCGAAGGTCGAGAAGGTAGTGAAGCCACCGCAGAAACCCACCGTCAGCAGCAAGCGGAACGGGTGCGATGTTTGGTAGCGCTCACCCAGCAGACCGGCGATCAGGGCCAGCAGAAACGAGCCTGACACGTTGATGAACAGCGTATGAGCCGGGAACGGATGCGTTACGTACCGCGCCCAGAGCAGACCTATCACATAACGTATGTTCGCACCTGCGAACGCGCCAAACCCGACCGCCAGCGAGGCCAGCAATGGCTCAGACAACCGGCACCTCCTCAAGCTCAGGGTGGCGTTCCAGCCAGCGCACGGCCGCCCACCATGCGACCAGCGGGATCAGCGACAGCAGGCCGGTGATCATCACGATCTCGCGCACGGCTCCATCGCCCCACGTTTGCAGCGCCAGCCCTGTGATAACGATGCTGATCACCGCCATCGTTTGGTAACCCGCCTGATCGAGCGAGAACATGCGGCCGAGGTACGAGTCGTCCACGCTCTTCTGAATGATGACCGAAGAATACGTCCAATAGACGCTACCGCCCATGGCGCGGACGAGAATCGCCAGCATGGCCAGCACCAGCCCGGGCGCGCCGGCCAACGCAAACCAGCCTACGGCGATGAAAGCGTAACCGACGATGACCAGGCGGCGCATGACGCGCACGCTGCCATCGTTCCATTTGTTGAGCAACAGCGGGCCGATGATCGCGCCCACGCCAAACGCGCTCCACAGCAAGCCGAGCGAAACGCTGCCGTCCTGGCCGAGGGCGAACATGAGCGTACCGTAGATGACGATGGGCACGTCCATATTGCCGATGCTGCCACCGACCTTGATCAGCAGCGCCGCGATAAGGGCTGGTCGCTGGCGGGCATAACGCAGACCAGCCCGGAAGCTGGTGTGCTGTTTTGGAGCATGAGTTTCGGCCTCGATGATCGCCTCACGTTCAGGCGTGAGGCGAATGGACGCGATGAGCAGGGCCGACAGCGCAAAGCTGGCTGAATCGAGCACCAGCCCGATTTGCGGGCCGAGCAAGGCGGACATGAAGCCGCCCAGCGCCCCGCCCACCGCCAGCATGGCCGACCATGTGACGCTACCCAGCACATTGGCACGCACGAGGTCGCCCGGCTCAACGACCGCCGGCAGCAACGCCGAGCGGCCAGGCTCGAAGACGGCCGAACAAATGAACTGCAGCGCACTCAGCACGTAGATCAGCCAGATGCGATCAGCCGATATCACCAACAGATAGCCCAGCACGATGACCAGGCGGGCGATATCACTGGCGATCAGCAGGCGGCGGCGGTCGAAGCGGTCGAGCAGCACGCCGGTAAACGGGGTAACCAGCAGCGGCGGCAGGAAGCGGGTGAGCAGCAGGATGCTAATGGCCAGCCCGTCATTGTCGCTGTAATGAGCGATCAGGGTCGCCAGGATGATGGTGTTAAACCAGTCGCCCAACAAACTGACGACCTGCGCCGACCACAGGCGGGTGTAGTCCGGATTACGCCGCAATAACGCCAGATAAGCCAACATTCCTCACAATCGCGGCCCGGAATACGCAGATGCGAGCGCCAATCTTTCTACGGCCCCCGCACCAGAACTTTGAACAGCCGGGCGCGTTGTCAGGCGCGCCACTGCGAAATCAGGCCTGGGTGTTCCAGGGAAGATAGAGGTATTGGATGTTCGGGCCGGTCATCTCATCTGTCAATCGGGAGAACATCACCGGCTCGTGGTTGAAATTGTCGGTCACCCAGACCGTACCATCGGGGTCTACCCGTTCGACGACCATGACATGGCCGAAGCGGTCATCGGCGAAGGAGTGTTCGGGCTGCATGACGATCACTGAACCGGTCAGCGGATGGTCGCCGATGGTGATGCCAAGTTCGGGATGGTTCATGGCGTTCTGAATCCAGTCCTTGGCGTTGGTGGGAAGGCCAGGCGGGATCGGCACGCGCGAACAGACCCAGTTGACGCAGTTGACCGAATTATCGGCCTGATGGGTGGCGCGCAGGATGGCGTCGCTCGTGCGGCTGCCTTCCAGGCTGCGGATCAGGTCGAGGTCTGCGCCCGGCCCCGGCGTCACCATCGCCAGCCGTGCCTGCATGGCGTCTATCTGCCCCTGAATCTGGTCAATGGACGTGGTCTCGCCACTGATGAGGGAGTTCAGATCGGCCAACTGCTGCTGCATCCCGCGAATGCGCGGTGTCGCCTCTCCGCCGGTCATTTGCAGCATCTCATCCACCTGGGCCTGAAGCTGGTCGCGCTGGCCTTCCAGATCGGCGATTCGCGCGCGATGCTCGGCAATCTGCGTTTCGCCGGCAGTAACCTGGTCCTCGATCTGCTGATTGGCTGCGTTGAAGTAGGTGCCCTGTGCTTCGGCTGGCTCAGCATCGGCTGCGTCTTCGGTATCGCTGCCCGTTCCGCCAGCGCCACCGCTGCCGCCAGCGCCGCCCACTGCCGCAGCTGCGCCACCCGCGCCGCCACGGCCGCCTGTACCACCCGGCAAGCCTGAGCCAGTGCCGCCCGTACCGCCAGTTCCGCCTGTGCCACCCGTGCCGCCGGAACCGCCCGTCCCACCTGGGCCCATACCACTGCCCCCGCCTGTGCCACCGGGAATCGGAACCGCTGGAACACCGCCGCCGCTGCCGCCGGGCGTGCCCGAGCCTCCGCCAGTACCACCGGGGTCAACTGTGCCGCCAGCACCGCCGTCAACGGTTTCGCCCTGCCTGCGCTGGGCCTCCTCGATGGCATCGGCGGCGCGTTCCAGCAACTGGGAAAAATCGTTCAGGTCGTCCGGCCATTCGTTCATGACCGAGGTCTGGCGGCGATAGAGTGCGAAGAATTGATCGGCGGCCAGGCTGATGACGCCGCGCGCCACCAGAGCCGTGACGATTGCATGCGAGTTCTCGACCGCGGCGCGGATGTTGGCTGATGCGGTATCCAGCCGGGTGGCTGCGTCGCGGAGTTGGCTGATACGCGCCTGAAGTGTGGTCATGGCGATTCCGTCGCCTCCGCCTGATCGGTGAACAACGGGATGAACTGAGGCTGCTGCTGCTGGCTGCCTTCCGGCGTGGCTTCGGGCCGGGTAACCAGCACCGCCAGCGAAGCCGGGTTCAGCGTGTCGGGCACCTCGAAAACCACCCAGCCATCGGTCGTATTGCCCTGCGAAACCTGCTCGAAGCCGCGCTCGCCCGCGACGCTCACATCGCTCAGGCGCGGGGCCTGCGTGACCAGGTCGTCCAGCACGAGCGCGACGTTGGCCTCTGGCGGGTTGCGGCAAATGCCGCCGCTGCCGCCCCGGCACTCGAAGAGCAGCTTAAGCGCGACGAAGCGCGTGCCGGACACCGGCACCGCCACGTTGTTCTGCTGATCGAGGATACGCCCGCTGCCATCCTCAATGCGCGTCACCTGCAGGATGCCATCGGGATAGGTGGTTTGATGCAATTCGCCCGGAATCGGCGTGCTGCGATCGGGAAGCGGCGTGCCGGCCGGCGTCGAGCCTGGCGCGGTCGTGGGGATCTGCGCGACCTGCGTGCCGCCCGCGCCAGCCGATGCTCCGCCGCCGAAGACGGTCATCACGATCACGCCGGCGACCACGCCCACCAACACGAAGGCAGCCGCTTTCCACCAGACGACGCCGAGGATGCCGCGCGCCTTTGGCTGAGACGCTTCGCCCGGTTCGGGCACGGTATCGCTGGCCGCGGCGGCTTCGGCTTTCTGTTCATCAGCCAGATACTGGGCCGCCAGCCGCGCATATGGGTCGTTCGGCGGGGCGGTTGCCAGCAGTTGGCGCAGGCCAGTCACGCGGGCCTCGCGGTCGTCTTGCGCCTGCGCGTTCAACCACTGGACCAGCGTCGTTTCTTCCGGGGGTGGCGTCGCGCCAACCTGCGCCTGATAAGCGGCCAGCAGCCGCCGGGCTTCGGCCCGTGAACCATTGAACAGCGCGATATTGGCTTTGATGAGCGTCGGATTCACTTGGAGAACTCCAAGACGTTGAAAGTTGAAAGTTGAAAGTTGAAAGCTACGAGTTGAAAGTTGAAGGCTACGAGTTGAAAGGGAGAAATCGAACCGGAAAGCACAGTGGTGCGGGTGCGGTTGATTTCTCTGTGCGAACGCATCGTTCGCGCTGGCCGATAGTCTTTCAACGTTCAACCTTCAGCTTTCAGCTTCGCTTCCCCGGCGGCGCGTTGCGGACGATCAAATCGTCAATCAGGCCGGCGGTGTCAATCGAGAGACCCGCGTCGCGCAGGCCCCCACCGGACTCGGCGTTCGGCGCAGCCTTGACAGCCGCCTTCAAATCGGCCGGGTGCTTCCATTCAGCGCGTTTGAATTTGGCCCACAGCTTGTCGTTGATCTGGCTGACGTAGCCGGGGGCATTGTCAATCTGCGCCGTCTGCACCACCTTGATCTGGTTGCCCTGCGGGATGAAGGCGCGGCCTTCGGGCATGGCGTCGGCAGGCAGGCCAGTCGTGCGAACGTTCAGCCGCTGCAGGGAATCCTTTGTTTGCAGGGCAAAGCCACTGCGCCGCAGCAGAAGCTGCTTGATCAGCGGATCACCAGCGCGTTCCAGATAGCCGGCCACCCACACATAGAGGCCCAATTCGCTGTGCAGGCGCACGTGGTCGCGCAGTTGCAGCAGGATGTCCTGCGTGTTCATGAGCGACTCGCGGGTTTGGTCGTAGTCGTCTATCACGATGACCGTGGCCGGCAGTTCAGGCGGGGCATCGCCAGACAAGTCCTGATCGCGCTGGCTGGCGTAGAAGGCGTTCATCTCGGACTGGAGGTGCATCAACTGCGCCTTCAACTCGATGGAGTCGGTGACGCGGCGGATGACGTGCTTGAGGTTGGTCAGGCCGCGCATGCCGCGCCCGCCGAAGTCCACCAGCAGGAAGCGCAGCTGGTCAGGCGAGTGGAGCTGCGCCGCCGACAGAATGGCCGCCTGCAGCAGGTTGGTCTTGCCGCTGCCGGGCGGGCCCGTGACGATGAACTGCGGCCCGCTGTTCCACCAATCGAGCGTGTAGATCGTCTGCGCGTCGTCGTCGTAGCGGCCGAGCGGCGTTACGATGTGAAACTTGTTCTTGCGCGTGATCGGCGTGCCGAGCGTGAACAGCGGCACCTGCAGCGGCAGCGGTTCAATCGGCTCGGGGGCCTGCTCGCGCGGGCTTTCGGCACCGGCCGCCTGCTGCAACGCGAGGTAGCCCTGAGTCAACTGCTGGACGATCTCGGCCGTAGCAGCCGATGTATCCTGCTCGTCTTCGGTGGCGCGCAGGGTTGGCAGGCTGATCTGGCAGGCCAGCGGCGGGTTGGCGGCAGCGAAACCGCGCCCGGCCGGCAGGTCATCGGGCACTGCACCAACGCGCCCGACCGCCACCAGATAGTCACCGGGGTCGCCCAGTTGCAGAGCGATGCGCTGCTGAACGAGCGAACGGATGCGATCTGGCACAATGGCGGCGCTGTTGGCCGTCAGCACGACATAGATACCGGCAGCGCGGCCTTCGTTGACCAGCCGTTCGAGGTCGGCATAGAACTGATCGCGGTAGGTTTCGCGGAACTGCTCGTACTGGTCAATCATGACCACGATGATAGGCGCGAACGCTTCGGCGCGGCCGGTCTGGCGGTCATCCAGCGCGGCGATCAGGCGATTAAACAGGCGGCGCACACGCTCGGTTTCGGTGCCATAAATCGTGCGCTCGGCATGCGGCAGCCCGCCCACGTCATCGAGGCCGGTGCCGGTGAAGCTGAGGAAATACAGGTGCAGCTTATCGGGCGCGTGCAGCAGCGCCAGGCTGATGGCAAGCGTCCGCAGAACATTCGTCTTGCCGGTGCCGGGGCTGCCCATGACCAGCATATGGCCATCGCGGCGGTTCGACTTGGCCTCGCCAGCCACCGCGTTCAGGTTGATCCAGAGCGGGTTCTGGGTGCGGTTGTAGACATCATCGAGCAGGCCAATGGGCGCGCTGCCCGTTCGCACCGGCTGCCCTTCATGATCGGTGCCGGGGTCTTCCCACTCCATACCGTTCCAGCCGATTACGTTGGTGCGGGCAATCGGCTTGGCAAGGGTAATGCGCTCTTCCAGCGGCGGCAGCAGGAGCGGTTTCTGCCAGGGCACGCTCTCGTTTTTCGAGTAGTCTACGACCGTATCCACGATGGCGCGGGCCACGGTGTACGGCTGTGTGATCTCGACTGGGCCGCCGTTTCGCCCCGCTTCGGACGCGCCGGGGGCCTGAAATGCCGTGCGCGCTTCCGGCAGCAAGTTGATTGTTTCGCCGCTATCGGTGATCAGCTCGAGGACCAGTTTTTCCTCGGCATGCTCCTCCTGATCGGACTTCGGTTCATAGTCTCCACCGACGTAGGCCGTTTGGAACTGCTTGAACATGCCCTGCGTGCCCACCTGAAAGTAACCGCGCCCTGGCCAGCCAGCGGGCAGGAAGGCGGCGTCGGGGCGGCGCAGCATGGCGCGGCTGGCTTCGATATTCTGCACACGCAGGCAGATACGGAATTGCAGGTTGGCGTTCATCTCGTCGGTGATGACGTCCATCGGGCTTTGCGTGCCGAGCAGCAGATGCAGGCCGAGCGAGCGGCCAACCTGTACGGTACGCACCAGCTCGCGCATGAAGTCCGGCATTTCCTTGGCCAACTGCGCGAACTCGTCCACGATGATGAACAGATGCGGCAGCGGCTTGTAGAGCGGGTCTTCGACGCGCTGCGGGGTGGCCGCGAAGAAGCGGTGATACTGGTTGATATCGCGCACGTTCATACTGTCGAGGAACTGCTGGCGGAAGGTCGTTTCCGCCTTGAGCGCCTCGAGCGCGCGATTGACGCGGATCGAGTCGAGGTTGGTGACCATGCCGATGGTGTGCGGCAGGTTGGCGAAGACGTTGAAGGTCGCGCCGCCCTTGAAGTCAATCAGCAGCATCGTTAGCAGGCGGGGGTCGTGCTCAAGCACCATCGAACAAATCAGCGTTTGCAGCAGTTCTGACTTGCCGGAGCCGGTGGTACCGGCCAGCATACCGTGCGGGCCGTGATGCTCCTCGTCGAGCCAGATGATGGTGTCCACGGCGAGGCTTTCACGGCCAATCGGCGCGGCAAACGGCAGCAGGCCCTTGCGGATCGGCCGCCGCCAGCGGGCGTGAATCTTGTCGCGCAGTTCATCCACGTAGCGCACGCCGTACATTTGCAGGAAATCCACGCGGCGCGGGATGCGGCCGGAGCCGCCGGTTTCGCGCACAACCACCGCCGACAGCGCGCGGGCGATGTGTTCGGCGTCGGCCGGTGAAAGCCCGTCAATCAGCTTGCCCTCGGACTCGAAGCCGGCCTCGCCCACGCGGGCGAAGCGGAACGAGTCGCCATCGGCGATCTCGATGATGGCGGCGCACTGGCTGGGAACCTGCTCGAAGCTGCTGACGAGGCACAATGCCGATGCGCCAACCGCTCCGCCCTCTTTCAGAATGGTCGAATAAACGGACTCTTCCTCCACCAGCAGCGGGTCGTCAATGATGACCAGCAGGTGCGGCAATTTGGCGTTCTTCTGCTCTTTGCGCTCGTCAATGACCTGGCCGAGCAGGCCCATCAGATTGCGGATGCTGTTGGTATCGGTTGCGATCAGGTCGGCCGCGCCGCCGCGATGACTCTGGCTGGCGTGGGGCAGCCATTCCATCCACTTCCACTCGTCCGAGGTGCTCTGCTGCGCGATGAGGTGGATGTGTAAATCCTGCGGGGCGTGGGTGAGCGCAAGGTTGCAGATGGCAGCGCGGGCCGCCTTCAGTACTTGAGCGCGGCGGCCAGCCATACCAATCGAGACATCGGCCGCCAGAGATGCGATGACCGGCGCATCGGGCAGGAAGCGGTATTCGTCGGCCAGCGCCAGGGCGCGGTCGAGCAGCGGGCTATCGAGATCGGGGTCGGGCGCGTTGATCTTAATGGCCGAGGGGATGCGGCCGTCACCCAGGCGGAAAGCGGTGAAATCCTCATCGGCCGGGCGGCGCTCCCACAACCGCTGATCGCGGGTGAGCGCGGCGTTCAGCCAGTAGGCGGGGCGCGGAAAGTCATTTTCAAGAATGGCGAGCTGTGCGTCGTGGGCGGCCTGCAGGCGGGCGCGTTTCTTTTCGAGCAGGCGGATATAGTTGATTTCGGCCTCTTCGGTGCGCCGCTGCTGCTCGTTCTTCCGCATCCGGTTGGCCAGCACCGTGCCGCCAATGGTGAAGAAGCCGAGGATGAGCATCGGCAGGGCGAAGCCGATCCCCTCGCCGCCGCCGGTCGCCGCCCGGAAGACGTAAAACACCGACATGACGGCGATGCCCAGCACCGGGATGAGGGCCGTCAGCAGGTTTTGTTCGGCAGTCTCAGGCGTCGCGGGCGGGTTCGGGATGGTGACTTCATCCGCCTCCATCGCCGGAAATTGAATGCGCGGCGGGCGGTTGAAATTGGCGGACTGAGGGCGCGCTTCGTTCGACATTCGCTTCCCGAAGGGTTGAAAGGTGAAGGTTGAAAAGAAGCAATTCCAAGTGGCCCTCACCCTTTATCCCTCTCCCAAGTGGAGAGGGAAATTGGACCGCCTCGCGGGCGGTTCACCCCTTCCCTCTTGCCGCAGATAGACCCAGCGGTTTGGAGAAGGAGTGGGAGATGAGGGCCAGAATTGAGCGGGTGCCGCTAGAAGGCCTCGTCGGCGCTTTGCATACGCCGGGCCTGGTTCTCCAGGTCGGTGGCGAAGCTTTCCAGAATCGTCACCCAGTTATCCATTTCCGGCCGCGATTCCTCCCACATGCGGAAGAAACGCTCGGCGCGACTACCCATCCACTCGATGCTGCCAATCGTCTCGGACAGGCTGACGACTTCGCGGCGAACCGCATCGGCCTGCTGGCGAATCGAGGCGGCGCGCTGGAACAACTCGCTGTAGGGGACCTTTACGATATCGGGCATGATGTTTTCTCCTTAGTCGCCTAGGTCGGGCGAGACGCGGCTTCGATTTCGTCGGCCGATGCGAGCAACTTCTGCTTGAAGAGCATCAGGTCTTCGTAGGCTTCCTTCAGCCGGGGAGTGAGCCGGTTGAATTCAGACCGGAACGACTCGGCCGCCGTGCTTGAAAAGCGGTCAGGGCCAAGCGCACGAACCTGCGCGTCAACGGCATCCACCGCGTCATTGATACGCTGCGCACTGCCGCCAATGGCGTCTGCCGCTTCACGCATCTCCGTAATTCGGGCAACCAGTTCTCCGCTTCCCATCGAACTTCCTTTCACTCTGCATCCGGTCGAGCAATAGTTCCCTCTATTGAGTCATTATGCAACCATCCAAAGGGTCGCGCTAGCACCCAAGTCGTTAACGGACGGCGGGAACTGTAAAAAGGTTGCGAAAATCCGGGCCGGCGACGATGCGTGTCACCGGCCCGTGACTGCCTACTGGGGCAATGGCTCGATCATGACCAGGTTCTCCGATTGAATGCCGTCGGCCACCCAACCTTCGATTTCGCCAAAGCGCACCCGCCACCAGCGGAGGCGGCCATCATCACCGCAGCGCGGCCCCTCCAAAATCTGGAAGGATCGGCCCACCGTCATCTGCCCAATGACCGAGTTGCCGGTGCCCGGCGCATCGCGGATACGCACCGGCTGATCATTGCCGCCACCGCCCTCCAGTGTCACCCGCGCTGTCGAGGGAGCCGAGACAATCATCGGCACCGCATCGAGGCATTCGTTGGGCGCAGCAGTCGGCTCAGGGGTTGGCGTCGAGGTAGAAATGGCGAACGGGTTGGCGTCCTGGTCATCTCGAATGCCATCGCCATCGGTGTCGGCCAACTGGCAGGCCGTGCCAAGCACATTGATTTCCTCGCCATCTTTCAGCGTGTCGTCGTCCGTGTCGGGATCGAGGGGATTGCACTGATTGACCTCTTCCAGATTATCCGTCAACCCATCACCGTCAGTATCCGGATTGTTGGGATTGGTCCCTAGCGCCGCTTCCTCAACACCGCTCAGACCGTCCCCATCCGTATCGGCCAGCGCAATAGCGGTCGCGGTGGCGGCAATCGAGACAGCATCCTGGGTGACATTGATCACCTGAACGGTAGACGTTGCCTGCTGATTGCTGAGGTCAATGTTGCGAACGGCATTGATAGCCAGCAACGCGATGCCCGCCGTCGAAACGCCGAGCATGCCGAGCAGCCAAACAGGCAGGATGGCGGGCGTCGTCAACTCGCCCAACTGCTTCTGGGGCATCTGCCCCTCTTCTTCCGGCTGTACGGTGACTTCAAACTGGGTCGAGGTGGGCGAACCGATCAATGTGACCTTGCCGGAAGCGACGACCGGAATCATCTGCCGTTCGCCCGCCTGCAGCGTCAACTGCTTCGTGCCGACCTCGTAGCTGAGTCGCTCGTCGCGGTCGCGCACATCCAGGCGGTACGAGGTTGGCGTGTTGCCCTTGTTCTCGATGGTGAGGTCGAACTTGCCCCGGCGCTTCTTCTGGCGCTGGGGGTTCATTTCGATGACGAAAGTCTGGAACGGCGTGATGTGCAGCACGCCCTGCTGCGCCACCGATTTCAGGCCCTGCGCGCGCGCCACCGCCCGGATTTCGAACGGGTGCTGGCCGGCCTTGCTGCGCGATGTGCGCGGCGGGTGGAACGTCATCTGCGTGGTATCGCGGCCCTTCGGCATCAGATAGACGGTTTGGCCGGGGAACGAGAACCATTCTTCGGGCAAGCCACTCACTTCGAACGTGAAGTGATCCACCAGATTGCTGTCGTTCTGGATTTCGAGCGAGAGCGTCGCCCGTGAGCCGGGGTCTACCTTAACGACGTTCGAGCCCATGATGCTGAGCGCGATTTGCTCGCGTTCCTGCTGAAGCTGCTGCCCGGCCGCCACTGACGGATCGCCCGGTGGTGAGCCGCCATAGCTGCTGCCGCCGGGGTTGTAGACGCCCGAAGCCGAATACGGGCTGGGCGGCGGAGGCGGGGCCATCGGCGGCGTGGATGGTGCAGGCTGGTAGGGGCCGCTGCTGACGGGCGGGATGTAAGGCGTAAAGCCGGGCGCTGAAGCCGGCGGCGGCATCGAAGGGCCGGTTGGCGGCACGTACGGTGCGGGTGGCGGTGGTGGCGCAGCGGCGGGCGCATCGGCGGACTCCAGCAGCGTGAAGCCCAGAGCAGGGGGCGGCGCGGCGGCGGGCGCAGGCGGTGCGCTGGCCAGTTCCAGCCGGAACTGGTAATCGGCAATCCGCATTGGAACGCCCTGCCCCAACGCCTGCGGCGCATTAGCGGCAATCCGCGCCTCGTTGACGAAAGTGCCGTTGGTCGAGCCAAGATCCGTCACCTGGTAGCTGCCGTCTGGCTTACGCTCGATGCGGGCGTGATTGCGCGAGACTTTACCAGTCGCCAGGTTCACGTCGCTGGCCTCGCGGCCGATGGTGACTACGCCGCTGCTCAGGTCATAGGTCTCGGGACCGTTGGGGCCGGTGACGATCAACTTATCGGCTGGGGCGGCAGGAGCAGGCGCGGCAACAGCAGCGGTCGCCGGGGCAACTGCCGCGGCGGGAGCCTCGATCTTGCCGGAAGAAGCGCCGCCCTTGATCCGCATCAGGTCACGCGCCATATCGCCGGCCGACTGATAGCGGTCGTTCGGGTTCTTGGCCGTCGCCTTGATGATCACGCGCTCCAGGTCAGGCGGGAAGCCGGGGCGCTGCTCAGACGGGCGCGGCAGCGGTTCGCGGGAGTGCATGCGGATCGCTTCGGTGATCGAGCGCGGCTGGAACGGAAGGCGGCCGGTCGTCAGTTCATAGAGCTGGATACCGAGCGCATAAATGTCCGCCCGCGAGTCGACTTTCTCGGCTTCGGCCTGTTCGGGGGACATATAGGCGAAGGTGCCCATCGGCACGCCGCTCATCGAATGGACATTGCTCTCGGCCAGCTTGGCCAGTCCGAAGTCGGTAATCAGCACGCGATAACCGCTGGGGCTGGGCGGGTCGGGCTTGAGGAGGATATTGTCCGGCTTGATGTCACGGTGGGTCATGCCCTGCTGATGGGCGTAATTGAGGGCCTCGGCCGCCTGACGGGTGATGTCGGTGGCCACATCGAAGTCAATCGGCTTGGCGAGTTCGCGCTGTTCCTTGATGTAATCGCGGAGGCTGCCCCCGCTCACCAGTTCCATCACCAGAATCAGGTCGCCATCCACCTGGTCGAAGGCAAGGACGCGCACAATGCCGGGGTGATCGAGGCTGGCGGCGGCGCGCGCCTCTTGCAGGAAGCGCTTCTGGAACTGCTCCTGCTTCGACAGGTTGGAATGCATGACCTTGATGGCCACCTGCCGCTGGAGGTTGATGTCGGTCGCCTGATAAACGGCGCCCATCCCTCCTTCACCCAGAAGCCGATCTACCCGGTAATGCTGAATTGTCTTTCCGACCATGTCGTCGGTCATGCGTTTCCCTCAGAGCGTGGAGCGACCACAGCGTAGACCCGCCTCGTATTATATCGGTGAAACGGGACTGGCGAAATGAACCATTGGCTTT
>JAEURB010000148.1 GCA_016788435.1 Anaerolineae bacterium
GTTTCACCGGACTGCCGCCGAACTTCACCTACCACGTGCAATTCGTCCTCCCGTCCGGCTTCATCTGGACGCGCGGCAATCAGGGCGCGGACGACACGATTGACAGTGACGGCGCCGTCAGCACGGTCGCGGCGAACACCATCACAACAGACAACATCACGACGCTGACCCCAGGCTCAACTGATAACAACTGGGATCAGGGCGTGCTGCGGCCGTCGGCGCTGGGCGACCGCGTGTGGCGCGACAATAACGACGACGGCCTGCAAACGGCCGGCGAACCTGGCGTCAATGGTGTGACGGTGCGTCTGCTTGACAGCTCCGGCAACCCGGTGGACAACCCGAACTCGTCGGGATTCCAAGCCTACACGACGACAACCAGCGGTTCGGGCGCTTACAGTTTCACCAACCTGTATCCGGGCCAGTACATCGTCGAGTTTGCGCTGCCGGGCGGCTTCCTGCGCTCGCAGTACAACGTGGGCGCGGGCGCGAATGCCGCCACCGACAGCAACGCGCAGATCAGCAACGGGCGCACGCCGGTCATCACCCTACCCTACAACACGACCGACCCCGATTGGGACGCCGGCCTCGTGCCGCTGGCCACGATTGGCAACTTCGTATGGAGCGACAACAACAACGACGGCATTCAGAATGACGGGGCCAGCAGCGGCCTGAGCGGCGTGGCGGTGCGGTTGCTCAACGCCGACGGGACGCCGGTGGTGCTCGACGCCCTCGGCAATGCAATTCCAGCGCGAACCGCAACGACCGATGCCAGCGGCGCGTACAGCTTCAACAACCTCAACCCGCGCCTCGACTACATCGTCGAGTTCGTGCGGCCCGCCGGTTACAAGGCCAGCCCGTACAATGTGTTGACGGGCGGCGGCACACACGCAAACAACAGCGACGCCCACCCGGTGACCGGGCGGACAACGGTTATTCCGCTCGATCCCGGCCAGAATGACACCCGTTGGGATGCTGGCTTCACCCCGCTGGCGCGCATTGGCGACTTCGTGTGGGTGGACAGCAACGGCAACGGCCAGCAGGACGGCGGCGAGAGCGGCATCAACGGCGTGACGGTGACGCTGCGCGATGGCAGCGGCAATCTGGTGACGACGAATGGCCTCGGTGGCGCGGTTGGGCCGATCCAGACGATCAACCACCCAGTGACGGGCGCACCCGGCTACTACCAGTTCGCCGACCTCAACGCCGGAACCTATCAGGTCGAATTCACGCTACCTTCGGGCTATATCTTTACCCGCCAGAACACGGGCGCTGATACGACCGACAGCGACGCCGACCGCGTCACCGGCCGTACCGGCAACTATGTATTGAACTGGGGCACATCGGAACCAACGGTGGACGCCGGCATCGTGCAGCCGGCCAGCCTCGGCGACTACGTATGGTATGACGGCAACAACAACGGCCTTCAGGATGACGGCCCGAACGCCGCGGTTGGCGCGGGCGCGAATGGCGGCATGAACGGCGTCCGCGTTGAGCTGCTGGATGGCGCTGGCAACCCGGTGGATATTGACCTCGTCACGCCGGGGATGCAGAACAGCCTGGTCACTGCCAACAATGGCGGCAATCCGGGCTACTACCTGTTCAGCAATCTGATTCCGGGCGCGTATCAGGTGCGCTTCAACCTGGCGGGCAGCAGCGCGCTGCCGCTGGGCGGCACGAACAACGCCAACTACGTCATCGCCCGCCAGAACCAGGGCGCGAACGACGCGGTGGACAGCGACCCCGACCGTAGCACGGGCGTGACCGCCACGATCAACCTGAGCGCCGGTGAGAATAACCTGACCAACGACGCAGGCATCCTGCTGCGCGCCGCGCGCCTGGGCAACCGCGTGTGGATTGACATCAACAACAACGGCGTGCAGGACGCTGGCGAAGCGGGCATCAATGGCGTGACCGTCACGCTGCTCAATGGCAGCGGCGGCAACGACATTGACCCGATCACCCCCGGCGTACAGACCATGACCACCACGACAGCCTATAACGCCACCTACGGCGATGGCTGGTATGAGTTCGCGGGCCTGGTTCCGGGAACGTTCACCGTGCAGGTGACGCTGCCATCTGGCTATCAGTTCAGCCCGCAGAATGTGGCGGGTGCGCCGGATAACGACAGCGACAGCGACGTCAATATCAGCACCGGCCGCACCAACATCATCACCATGCCCGAAAACGGCAACGATCCGACGTGGGACGCTGGAGTCGTGCCGCTGGCCAGCCTCGGCGACTTCGTATGGGTGGACAGCAACGACAACGGCATTCAGGATGACGGCGCGGCCAGCGGCCTGAACGGCGTAACTGTGCGCCTGCTGGATGCTGCTGGCACGCAGGACTACATCCTGACGACCGCCAACTACCCTGTCGGCGGCGCGCCCGGCTGGTATCACTTTGTCAACCTGCCGCCCTCTACGCAGTACCGCGTCGAGTTCGTGCGCCCGAACGGCTATCTGTTCAGCGCCCTCAACCAAGGCGCTGACCCGGCCAAGGACAGCGATGCTAACCCGGCCGATGGCGGCCGCACCGTCGCCACCCTGCTCAGCCCCGGCGAGAACGACCTGACGTGGGACGCGGGCCTCGTGCCGCTGGCCGCGCTCGGCGACGTCGTCTGGCGCGACAGCGACGGCGATGGCGTGCAGGATGCGGGCGAACCCGGCCTGGCCGGCGTGACCGTCACGCTGCGCAACGCCACGACCGGCCTGCCCGTCACGACGGACGGCAATGGCAGCGCGATTGCCCCGATTGTCACGACCGGCAGCGGCGCGTACAACTTCACCAACCTCGACCCGCGCATTGACTACGTCGTCGAGTTTAGCCTGCCCGCTGGCTACATGCGCAGCCCGCAGTACGCCGCCACTGGCACGGCCGCCACCGATAGCAACGCGGCCCAGAGCGGAGTAAATGCAGGCCGCTCCGGCACGATTGACCTCGCGCCGGGCGAAACCAACCACACGATTGACGCAGGCTACTCGCCGCTGTCGTCGCTTGGCGACTTCATCTGGAACGATGTGGACGGCGACGGCGTGCAGGATGCGGGCGAATCTGGCCTGGCCGGCGCGACCGTCACCCTGCTCGATGGCGGCGGCAATGCAGTCACGACCGACGCGCTCGGCACCGCGATTGCCCCGATTGTCACCGATGGGACGGGCGCGTACAGCTTCACCAACCTGCCCGCCGGAACCTACCGCGTTCAGGTGGTGCCGCCCGCTGGCTACGTCCTTACCCTGCAGGATGCGGCCGCCGCGACCGACGCCACCGACAGCGACGTCAACCGCTTCACGGGCGTCACCGCCGATATCGTCCTCGGCTGGGGCGTGCATAACCCCACTATTGACGCTGGCGCTTTCCAGCCTGCGCGCCTCGGCGACTTCGTCTGGGACGACCTCAACTACAACGGCCAGCAGGACGCCGGTGAACCCGCCGTCTCTGGCGTGACCGTTCGCCTGCTCGACACCAGCTTCAACGCGGTGGACAACCCGAACACGGCCGCCGTCAATGACCCGTACGTGCTGACCACCGACACCAGCGGCAACTATCTGTTCACCGGCCTGTTCCCCGGCAGCTACGTCGTCGAGTTCGTCGCGCCCACCGGCACCGAGTTCACCCAGGTCAACGTTGGCGCGGATGCAACCGACAGCGACGCCAACACCGCCTCCGGCCGCACCGGTAGCTACACGCTGGCCGCCAACGGCAGCAACCTGACGGTTGACGCAGGCATCTTCACCCGCGCCAGCATCGGCGACCGCGTGTGGGTGGACATCAACAACAACGGCATCCAGGACAGCGGCGAAAGCGGCTACAGCGGCGCGACCGTCACGCTTTACGACAGCAACGACAACGTGATCGGCACGACGACCACCGACGGCAGCGGTAACTATCTGTTCGACGACCTGACGCCGGGCGATTACACCGTCGTCGTCACCCTGCCCTCTGGCTATCAGTTCAGCCCGACAGGCGCGGGGACGCCGTCCACCGACAGCGACGCCAACCCGGCGACCGGCCGCATGCCGGCGACCACGCTGATCTCGGGCGAGAACGACCTGACCTGGGACGCCGGCCTCGTGCCGCTGGCCAGCCTCGGCGACCGCGTGTGGAATGACGCGGATGGCAACGGCGCGCAGGATGCGGGCGAAACGGGCGCGAGTGGCGTGACCGTCAACCTGTACCGGCCCGGCGACGTGACGCCCTACCGCACGACGACGACCGATGGCAGCGGCAATTACCTGTTCAGCGGCCTGCCACCTGGCGACTACTTCGTTGAGTTTGTGCTTCCTACCGGGACGATGTTCACCCGGCCCGACAACGCGACCGACACGACGGACAGCGACGCTGACCGCTTCACCGGCCGCACCATCACCACTACGCTGGCCCCAGGCGAGAACGACATGACGTGGGATGCGGGTATCCTGCAGCCTGCGGCGCTCGGCGACTATGTGTGGGAAGACGTTAACGACAACGGCCAGCAGGACGAGCCTGCCAGCGCCGGCCAGAACGGCGTCACCGTGCGCCTGCTCGACAGTGCTGGCAACCGGGTGGACAACCCGAACATCGCTGGCACGCAGGACTACATCGTCACGACCGCGGACAACGGCGGCAACCCGGGCTACTACGCCTTCACCGGCCTGTTCCCCGGCGACTACATCGTTGAGTTCGTGCTGCCGACAGGTGACTGGGCCTTCGCCCGGCCGAACCTGGGCGACAATACCAGCGACAGCGACGCCAGCCGGACAGATGGCCGCACCCCCGCCACCAACCTGATCGCGGGAGAGACCGACAATACGCTGGATGCCGGTCTGCTGCAGCTCGCCAGTATCGGCGACCGCGTGTGGGTGGACATGGATAACAACGGCGTGCAGGATGCTGGCGAAAGCGGCTACCCCGGCGCGACCGTCACGCTCTACGACAGCAGCAATAACGTGATCGGCACGACGACCACCGACGCCAGCGGCAATTACCTGTTCGACGACCTGCTGCCCGGCGATTACACCGTCGTCGTCACGCTGCCGGGCGGCTATCAGTTCAGCCCGACCGGCAACGGAACGCCGTCCACCGACAGCGACGCCAACCCGACGACCGGCCGCATGCCGACGACCACGCTGACCTCCGGCGAGGACGACCTGACGTGGGATGCCGGCCTTGTGCCACTGGCGAGCATCGGTGACCGCGTGTGGCTGGACGCCAATAATGACGGCGTGCAGGATGCGGGCGAACCCGGCATGGACGGCATCACCGTCAATCTGTATCGCAGCGGCGACACGGCGCCGTACCGCACGACGACGACCGACGGCAGTGGCAACTATCTGTTCGACCTGCTGCCGCCCGGTGATTACTTCGTCGAGTTCGTCCTGCCGCCCGGCCGCATCTTCAGCCCGCAGAACGCGGGAGTGGACCCGGCCGCTGACAGCGACGCCAATACCACAACGGGCCGCACGGTGGTCACCACGCTAAGCCCGGACGAAGACGATATGACGTGGGACGCCGGCATTGTGCCGCTCGGCTCGATTGGCGACCGCGTTTGGTTCGACGTCAATGGCAACGGCGTGCAGGATGCGGGCGAAACCGGCATCCCGGGCGTCACCGTCATCCTCACTTTCCCCGATGGCACGACGGCGACCACGGCCACGGATGCGGATGGCTACTATCTGTTCGAGCAACTGCTGGCTGGCACGTACACGGTCACCATTCAGGTCAACACGCTGCCGGACTATCTAACGCAGACCTACGATCTGGATGGCGTGCTGGATCATCAGACAACCTACCGGCTGGGTCATGGCGAAGACGTACGCACGCTGGACTTTGGCTACGCGCCGCAGGTGATTTACCAGACGCCGACGCCACCGCCCGTCAGCACGCCTGTACCGACGCCAACAGTGCCGGGTGTCCCCGGTATCCCCGGCGTACCTGGCGTGCCCGGCACGGAAACCACGCCGAACGTCGGAACGCCTGTTTGCCGCAGCGGTTGCCCGAACTTCCGCCTTTATCACACCGACGAGACGGGTGACTGGGAGATCTTCCGGCTCGACAGCGCCGACCCGCAGACCCGGACGACGAGCCGCATCAATCTGTCGCTGGGCGAAGGCCCCGGCATCAACGATATGGCGCCCAGCTTGTCGCCGAACAGCGAATGGATCGTCTTCGCCAGCAACCGGGCCACCCAGCCGGGCCAGACTGAGAACTGGGAGATCTACGTCGCGCCGACCAGCGGCGGCAACCCCGATGCGGTGCAGCGGGTGACTTACAACCACTTCGCTAACGACACCGACCCGGTGTGGGGGCCGAATAACTGGGTGGTCTTCGAATCCAACCGCAACGGCGACTGGGATCTGTATGCGGTGGACATGTCCACCGGCATCGAGTACCGCCTGACGGACGACCCCGGTGACGACATCAACGCCTTCTGGTCGCCCGACGGCAGCAAACTGGTCTTCCAGAGCGATCGCGATGGCAGGTGGCAGGTTTACGAGATGACGCTGGGGAGCGGCGCGGTGCGCCGCCTGAGCGACGGCACCGCGATTGATGTGGAGCCGGTGTACTCACCCAACGGCGCGCGCATCGCCTTCCGCACCTACACTGCAGAAAACACGGACGGTGTCATCACCCTGATGAACGGTGACGGGTCGAACCGTACCGCCATCTCATCCCTCGACGGCAACGCCTCGAACCAGGCGTGGTCGCCGGATGGCGCGCTGATCGCCTACCAGTCCGACCTTGACGGCGACCTCGACATCTACGTCTACGAGCTGGCCGGCCAGGGCACGCGGCAGATCACCGACAACACCATTCCCGACTACGCGCCGGCCTGGCGCTGCAGCAACGACATCATCATCTTCACGAGCGATATCGCTGGTGACCCGAATATCTACGAGGAGAACGCCCGGCCGATCCCCGAACCGTCGGTTTTGGTGGAGGCCGACTCCGATCAGTTGACGTTCGAGCTGTTCAACGACATTTATCCGCAAATGTCGCCGAGCGAAGAGAACGCCAGCCGTGAGGGCCAGACCCCCGCCGGTGCATTCGGCCAGCAGACTGAGTTCCTCTTCCCGGCCGCCCAACGCAACACCCCGGACCTCTCGATTGATGGCATCATTCGGGATACTTGGAGGCCGCTGGACGCCTGCCAGCCAACCGCCTGATTCTGGTTCAGGCCATCACCACACACAGCACGCTGGCCGGTTGGCCAGCGTGCTGTGATTCAGGATGGTTCAAATGGGTGGCTCGAAGCCGTCCTATCCACTTACGAGCAGTTTCCGTCCGTTACTCAGGTGCTGCATAAGCCGGGTGGCTGCGTCGCGCCCATCGCCCCGGCGCATGGCCTCGACGATGCCAGCGTGTTCGGCCAACGTTTGGGACAGGTCGGTATGGCGGCCGATCAGGGGCAGGATGGCGCTCATGAACTTGTCGCGCTGGTGTTCCATCACGCGGAAGATCTCCTGATTGCCGAGCGTTTCGCAGAGCAGCAGGTGGAAGGCCATATCGAGCGCCATGCAGCGCGCCCGGTCACCGGCCTCGGCGGCAGCGGCGTTGGCCCGTACGTTGTTGGCCAGCACCTCAAATTGATCGGCCGTCAGGCGGCCCGCCAGGCGGCCCACCACGTAGGTTTCGAGGGCGATGCGCAAGTCGAAGTGATCGTTGATTTCGGTGACCGACAGGCCGCGCACGATGATGCCCTGCTGCGGCGAGATGGTGACGTAGCGCTCCATTTCCAGCCGTTCGAGCGCGGTGCGAACGGGGGTCTTGCTCATGCCCAGCCGGGCGGCCAAGCCGCGCTCGGACAAAAACGCGCCGGGTGGCAGTTCACCGCTCACGATCTGCGCCTTGATAGCTTCGTAAGCCTGATTCTTCAGGAGTTCAGGACGGTCGCTCATTGAAGTTGCCCCCTTGCATCATCCCTACACAGGCCCGCGATCAGAATGGCATCCTTCTGAGATGCCAGACACGCCGTCACTATCGTAGGCCGTCGAGCATGGCCGCGCAAATAAGCGGCTTGCAGCGGCTATCACAGCAAATTATCCGCGTGGCCCTCACCCTTAGTCCCTCTCCCTGAGGGTTATGCATTACCCACATCTTGAGGGGAAGCAACAAGGCCGTGAACGAGTGAAGTACAGAGTGGTTGAGCCGCGCTACGCCTGAGGCTAAAGCCGTCAGGCTATAGCTGCGCCGACTGAAGCCGGCTTCAAGAACGGCCGGGATGCAGCGTACAGTGGGGTCTCACTGAGCGCGCTGGCACTGCGATAAAAATGTTCCACCGCTCCAGATGGGGTGGCAGGTTCTGTTCGGGCGGCACGACCTACGCGCGGATGGTATCCTGCGCTTTCTGATAAGCCTTCCGAACCGACTCGCCGGGCGCGCCGGCCAGGAAGACATTGTCTTCGCCAAGCACAGCCAGCGTAGCTGTCGCCTCAAGCTGGCCGTACACCGTGGGGGTCACGTTGGCCACCATTAGCACATTCCCCTGCGCCCGCAGCGATTTCGCGTAGCGTTCCAGTACTCCAAGCAGCGTACTGCCAACCTCGGACTGGCCGCGCAGGTTGAGGATGACGACGGCATTTTGTGCGTGTTCGGCTTGCGGCAAGCCTGCTTCCAAGTTGCGCGCGCCTGCGAAGAACAGATTGCCCTGCACGATGAGATGGATCACCGAGCGGCTGGATAATCCGACCGGTGCAGGCCGCTCGACCGGTATTCCATCGTCGCTCACCATCACCTCAAGGATGCGGCTGCTTTCCGACTCGTTATAGGCGAAGATGGCGAACGACGCCGCTACGCCGAAGAAGATGGCCCATTGCAGCGGCACGATGAGCGTAGCCACAAAAGTAGCGATCATCAGCCAGCGCGCCCGGCGGCTTGTGTGCCAGATCTTGCGAATCTCATCGGCCTTGACGATCTGGAAGCCGATGACGATGAGCAGGCCGGCCAGCGCCGAAATCGCCAGATTGCCGATCAGGTTGCCGAAGAGCAGAATCAGCACAGCGGCTGAAATGGCTGTGAAGATATTCGCCCAGCGTGAACGCGCCCCGCCCTTCACCAGCAGCGCTGTGCCCCCCAGCGAACCACCGGCGGGCAGCCCCTGCACCAGCGACGCCGCTAGGTTGGCCGCCCCCTGCCCGGTGAAATCTCGTGATGGTTCGGGATACTTACCATCTGGGTTGACATAGGACTGGCTGATACCGGCGCTCTGGGCCAGCGCAATGATCGTGAGCGAGAATGCCGCGCCTATCAACCCCGGTATCAGCGTGAGATCTGGCAGAACAGGGCGAGGCAGCGAATCGGCCATTGGGCCGAGGCTGGAGACGAGCGGTACGGTGGTGAGGCCGAGCAGCGGCACCAGCGCGGACGCTGCGACCAGCGCGATGAGCAGCGACACCTTGTTGATATAGCGGATGCGATCCAGCACGAGGATGAGCACGACAGTGACCACGCCCACCAGCAGAACCTGTGGATTGACCTGGTTCAGGTGCAGGGCGGTATCAACCGCTTTGACGACCTTATTCTCGAACTCGCTGGAATAGCCCGTGAAATCGCCCAATTGGCCGAGAATGACGTTGACGCCAATGCCGGTAATGAACCCACGCAGCACGGCATTCGAGATGAAGCGGGTGAGAAAGCCGAGCTTGAGTAAGCCCGCAGCCAGCATGAGGATACCCGTCAGCAGAGTCAGCACCGCCACGGCGGCCGGCCGCTGTTCTTCCGGGTAGATGAGCAGGAGACTGCCGGCCGTGGCGGCAATGGCGCTGGTCGAGTCGATGTTCATGAACACTGAACTGGTGAACAGGGCGCCAATCGGCGTGGCTGCAAGCACCGTATACAGGCCGTAAACGGGGTTCAACCCAGCAAGCACGGCATTACCCATGCCACCGGTCACGCTGTCAATGGACTTGGTGATGCCCGCGCCAATGTCGCTGACAAGTTCTTTAGTGCTGAAGCCGGATGACAAGCGCCTGGAGGGGGTGGTATCGGTCACGAGAGTAGCGTTTCCTGTCACAATGGGCGCTGCATTGAGTGTACTGGCCGATTGTGAAGCCGCAAGCAGGCAGGCGGAGAGCGGAATTACACCTGCCCAGTCGACCAGACCGTGTTCCCTTATTGAATGTTCTCAAGCAGGGCCTTTTCCCCGCTGGGATGGTAGACTGTGGCGCATGAACCCACCATTCAATCGCCGGTCACTTCCCGCCATTCCGCCGCGCTGGTGGCGGCTGCGCCCCTTCCAGTGGTTGATTGTCGATCTGTTCGACTGGCTGTTCCCCTTCTGCGCGGTCAATCTGTTGTGGGTGTTGTGCAGCCTGACGATTGTGCTGTTCCCCCCGGCCACCGCGTCGCTCTTTGAGGTGGGCCACCGGGCTTATCAGGGGCAGGTGCCGTCGGCCCGCGCGTTCATCGCAGGTATCGGCCGCTGGATGGGGCCAGCATGGATGTGGGCCGCGCCGAACGCGCTGCTGGTCGCATTGGCGATCATCATCGAGCGGTCACCAGGCATCTCTGAAGTGGCATCGGTCATTCTCGCGGCCGGGGTGGCGCTGATACTGCTGGCGCAGGTCTATGTTTGGCCATACATGATGGTGCAGGAGACGCCAGAACTGCGCCGCGCGCTGCGCAACAGCCTGTTCACGGTGCTGGCCGACCCGCTGCTGACAGGGGTAAATATCGGGCTTACCGTCGTCATCGGCATTCCCGGCCTGCTCGTGATCGCGCCGGCCCTGTTCGTCCTGCCCGTTCTGTTCGCTTTGCTCTACACCTATACGCTCATCGCGTGGCTCAATCATCACGGGGTGCTTGGAGGCCCGGTGCGCGAACTCTGAGTGCCCTGCCTTGCGCTTCGGCAAAGTGAACCACAGTGAACCATCCGGTTGTTAGTATCCCCACTAATTGCTATGCTCTACACTTATGGATCACACTTTCGGGAGCGAGAGAGTTGATCCTGAATGTTCGGTTATGGTGGAGGATGCTGCAATGCGACGAATAGCCCCCAAAGTCCTGTTCCTTGTACTCGTTTTCGTCCTTGTCCTTCCGTTCTCGATGGCGCTCGGCCAGGACCCGGTCACGCTGAACGTGGTCGGCGTCACCGTGCCGCCGGAAGAATTGGGCAGCACGCTTGACCTCGCCTATCAGGCGCTGGTCGCCTCGGTGCAGGAAGCCAACCCCAACATCACTGTCAACGCGATTGAAACCCCGCCGGAGTTTGAAACGCAGATTCTGGTGGACCTCGCGGCCGGTACTGCGCCGGATATCTGGCGCGCGGGCCACGCTCAGCTTCCTGAGCTGATCGAAGGCGGCCACTTGCTCGATATGCGCCAGTGCACCGAAGTGGTGCCCGAACTGACGATGGATCGCTTCGTACCGTCGGTTCTGGCTATTCATCAGCCGGAAGGCCCAGACGGCCCGGTTTACGGCCTGCCCAACGGCTTCACGCCGATGGTGTTCTACTACAACACCGAGTCTTTTGAGCGCGCCGGTGTAGACCTGCCCACCTCAGACTGGACGGTTGACCAGTTCCTTGACTCCGTGCAGCGCCTGACGCTCGACACGTCGGGCCGCAACGCGCAGGACCCGGCCTTCGACGCGGCCAATATTGAGCAGTACGGCTTCCGCGTTCGCAAGTGGGCCGTGCTGGAGAACCTGGCCTGGATTTGGCTGTTCGGCGGTGATGTGTTCTCGGAAGACTATTCGACGGTGGACGGCTATCTGAATTCGCCGGAGACCATCGAGGCCATCACCTTCCTGCGCGATCTGGTGCTCCAGTACCACGTTGCGCCGGAACCCAACGCCCTCGACATGATGATTCAGGAACGCGCCTTCCCGGCCGTGTTCCTCGATGGGGCAGTCGCCATGTATCCGCGCGGCCATTGGGAACTGGTTGGCCTGCAGCTGCAGGAGAACTATTCGCCTGACAAGCTCGGCGTGGTCGGTTATCCAGTCGGCGCGCGCGATGCGACCATCGCGTTTGAAGACGGCTGGGTGATCAATGCCGCGGTCGCTGATGACCCGGCCAAGCTGGAAGCCGCCTGCCAGTTTGTGAATGTGGCGACGGATGTGGAGTTCCAGCGGTCGAAGGTTGAAACCGGCCTCGAGATTTCCGCCAATCAGGCCTCGGCCGATGAGTCGGTGAGTCTGTCGGCGTGGCCGGATCTGGAAGCGGTCTTCGTAGCGGAGATGGCGAACGTGATGACCGACCCGAACGCCCGTCTGGTGGCGATGGGCGTTATCGAGCCCCGGCTGGACCTGATGTTCGAGAACATTCTGGCCGGTGCGGACGTGACGGAAGAAGTGAACCTGGCCGTCGAGGAGATCGAGCGCGAACTCCAGCGGTAGAAAGGCGCATCGGATCACAGGGGCCGCCCGCAATGGGCGGCCCCTTCTTAGAGGAATGCCTGATGGCTGGTGCATACGCCCCGACGACACATACTGGAAAATGGGCCGACGAGCGCAATCTGTGGCAGCGCTTCTGGAGCCGGTCAAACGAGCGAGTGGGCTACCTTTTCATTCTGCCCGCCTTCAGCCACCTGGTGGTCTTTGTCCTGATCCCGCTCGTGTTCAGCGCCTACCTGTCGTTCACCGACTGGCGCGGCCCGAACCTGCAAAACGCCCCGTTCATCGGCCTGAAAAATTACGAGTTCCTGCTTGGCGACCGCCAGTTCTGGGCCGCCATGAAGAATACGCTGCTCTTCACGGTGCTGTTCGTGCCGATCAGCATGGCGGTCAGCCTTGGCGTGGCCGTCGTGATGAATCAGAAGCTGCGCGGCGTGTGGTTTTTTCGAACCCTCTTCTTCATCCCGGTCATTTCCTCGTGGGTCGCGGTCTCCATCATCTGGATTACGCTGCTTGACCCACAGGCCGGCATCCTGAATTATCTGCTCGGACAGATCGGCATCGCGCCGGTCAACTGGCTGGGCAGCCCGGCCACCGCGCTGCTCGCCATCGTCATCATCGCCACCTGGAAGGGCCTCGGATTCCAGATGGTGATTTGGCTGGCTGGCCTACAGGCGATTCCGCAGGAACTGCAGGAGGCGGCGGCCATTGACGGCGCGACGCGCTGGCAATCGTTCTGGCGCATCACGCTGCCGCTGCTCGCCCCGACGACGTTCTTTCTCGCCGTCACGGGCGTTATCGGCTCGTTTCAGGTGTTCTCGCCGGTTTACGTGATCACCGGCGGCGGCCCGCGCGGCTCGACCGATGTCGTGGTGTATCACATTTATACGCGCGCCTTCGAAGCCTACGACATGGGCTATGCCGCGTCGCAGGCGTGGGTGCTGTTCGCGGTGATCATGTTCGCCACCCTGATTCAATTCTGGTATCGCCGCCGCCAGGGCGAAGAGACGATGTTCTGAAATGGTCGCAAAGAAGCATGCCTTCGACATACCACTCAAGATTCTGGGATATTTCGCCCTGATTCTGGTGACCGCGACGATGATTGTCCCGTTCATCTGGATGGTGACGACGTCGCTCAAGCCGCCACATGCGGTCTTCACCTACCCGCCTGAACTGCTGCCGCGCGAGCTGAACTTCGAAAACTACACGATGCTGTTCACGCTGGTGCCATTTGGGCGCTATTTCGTCAACACCCTCTTCGTGACGGTATTTACGGTGGTGGGCCAGATCGTCATCACGTCGCTGGCGGCGTATGGGTTCGCCCGGTTGCGCTTCATCGGACGTGACTTCCTGTTCATCGTGTGCCTGGCCACGATGATGGTGCCATATCAAGTGACGCTCATCCCGCTGTTCCTGCTCGTGTTCGGGCTGGGCTGGGTGAATACCTATCAGGGCCTGATCATCCCCGGCGTATCGAGCGTATTCGCCATCTTCCTGCTGCGGCAGGCGTTCCTCGGCGTGCCGAAAGACTATCAGGAAGCGGCACGGATTGACGGCGCTTCTGAGTTCCGCATCTACTGGCGCATCTTCATGCCGCTCAACGGCCCGGCGCTAGCGACGCTGGCGGTCTTCGCCTTCATGGGCACGTGGACGGACCTGCTCTGGCCGCTGCTGATCGCGCGGACGCCCGATATGCGCACGCTGGAGCTGGGACTGGCTTACTTCAACTCCTCGACTTCCGCCTTCCGCCAGACCAACTGGCCGCTGATGATGGCGGCGTCGGTCGTGGTTATGCTGCCGGTGCTGATCATCTACATTTTCGCGCAGCGCTATTTCATCAAGGGCATCTCACTCAGCGGCGTAAAGGGGTAACGCGAAACCTCACCCCCCAATCCCCTCTCCGAAAAGCGAGAGGGGGAGAAAAGCAGGGCGCATGGCGGTCGTCCTTCGCCACGGCGCTGAGAGGGGAGCCGACTCCCCTGGCAGGGGCAGGTTTTTCATACGGGTAGAGTTTCTGCCTTGATGTAACCTCACCCCCGGCCCCTCTCCGCACGCGGAGAGGGGAGAAAGATTGCGCTGTGAATGCTCCCTCTCTGTGCGCGGAGAGGCCGGGGATGTGGTATTGGATGATGAAGGACGAACGGATGGCCACGAGCGAACGCATTCCCCTGTACTACACCTTCGGCAATCACATGCACTGGGTGGATATGGAATGGCTGTGGGGCTATCAGGTACTGCCCAATTCCAGCCGCGACATGCTGCATTTCTGTAATACGTCGGGCGCGAAGGGGCACGTCAACTTCGACGGCATCGGCTACGAGAAGATGGCCGTCGAAGCGCCAGAAGCGTTGGCGGAACTGCGCGACGCTATCGCCAAGGGGCAGATCGAGGTGGCGGGCGCATCGTATGGGCAGCCGTACGGCCTGTTTCACGGCGGCGAGTCGAACGTGCGCCAGCGCATCTACGGCGTGCGATCCGTCATTCGCCTGCTCGGTGTTCGGCCGCGCACCTTCTGGGAAGAGGAGTTCGATTTCTTCCCGCAGCTTCCGCAGATGCTGAATGGAGTGGGTATTCGCTACGCTTCGCTGTTCTTCCAGTGGACGTGGCACACGCCGGAAGTCCCGCGCGAGGAACGGCCGGCCATCTGGTGGGAGGGGGTAGACGGCAGCCGCCTGCTGACCGCGCCGCGCAGCGCCCTGAATTTGCACCAGTGGCCCGAAGACTTCGCCGGTCTGCTTGATAGCCCGCTGCTGCGCGAGATGCCGGTTCCGGGAATCACTCAATGGCTGGAACTGATGCCCTCGCCGGACTGGATGTGCCGTTCCGAGCTGCTGCTGCCGCAGTTGCAGGCGCTGAAGAACGACCCGCGCTTCGACCTGCGTTTCGTCACGCTGCCCGAATACCTCGAACTGGCGCGCCCGCACGCGCAGCCGCGCCGCTACACGATGGACGATGTCTTTCACGGGATGAGCCTCGGCAAGAACGGCGATCTGTTCCGCCGCTACAGCCGCAGCGCCGAGGAGAACTTGCTCGCCGCCGAGTCGCTGTCGGCCATGATGGGGCTGTTCGGGCGGCCGTATCCACATTGGGACGTGTATCCGACGTGGGAGCTTGAGGAAGCGTGGCGCGAACTGCTGAGCGCCCAGCACCACGACAACGACGAGTGCGAGGGGTTGTGCGGCCACGTTGGGAAGTTCTCGTATGAGCGCAGCCTGTCGCTGGCGACCGAGGTGCAGAAACGCGCGATGCGCCTGCTGGCGAAGCGGGTGAGTGGCGAAGGCCCGCGCACGGTCGTCTACAACCCGCTGGGCTGGGAGCGAACGGCCGATGTTTATACGCTGTCAGGCGAAATACGGCTGGTTACCCTGCCCGCCTTCGGGTACACGGTTGTCGGGAATGATGCACCAATTGCGCCCGCGATCAGCGTAGACGAGAGCGAGGCTTCGATCACGCTGCGGCGCGGCGAACTGTCTGTGACGGTAGATCGTCAGCGCGGCGTGATCACGCAGATCACCAGCGCCGAATTCCCGGATGGCCTCCTGCGGCCGGGCGCGCCCCTCTGCGACCTGCGCATGACGTGCGGCGGAATCGAGGACGACTTCGCAGGCGTCACCATGACGAGCAAGGCCGGGCGGATCGCTATCACTCGATTAGGCCATGAACGGGCGCAGGTTCACATCATCGTCTCTCTAGCGCACGAGCGAGACGCGGTGGATGTGCGCTTTGCTACCGTGGGGCTTCCCCGTCCGGATCCCTGGATGCACGCCGCGCTGCAAACGGACTTCGCGGCGGCTCTACCCGGTGCGCGCCTGCTTCACGACCAGCCATATGCCGTTGGCGAAATCCGCGCAGAGGGCACGTACATGCGCAAGTATCCCACCAGCGAATGGATGACCTCACCGCAGGTTTTCGAGGAAATCCATAACCCGTTCACCGCCTACAGCCTGCTCGATATCGAGGATGGAACGCGGGGCATACTCATTCTGCACGACGGCAGCCAGGCCATGCTGCGCGCAGAGGGCGACATACCAACTGTGACCAGTATCCTCAGCATGTACGACGCGTGGGACGAGGACTATTTCGTGGACTCGCTCGATGCCCGCTTCCGCGTCGTGCCGCACGGCCCGCTGACGCACAGCGCGCGCTGGAAGCTGGCGCAGGAGTTCCGGCGGGAAGCGCTCGTTGCGATGAGCGATGGGCCAGGCGGTGACCTGCCACTGCACTTCTCGCCACTTTCCGTTCAAGGCGACGGCGTGGCGCTGACCGCCTTCTATCGCGAGACGGAGGAAGGCGGAAGGGGGCTGGATAGCTACGCCGGAGAGGGCCTCGGCTTCCCGTTCGTGATCCGGCTCGTGGAACTGGACGGCCAGCCCGCCGAAGTCACGCTGCATCTGCCTGGGCCAGTGGCGGCGCTCTATAAGACCAATCTGATGGGCGAAAAGCTGGAGCCGCTTGAGGTTCGGGGCGGCGAATCGCTCTATCGCACGGCGAAGGTGGCCCTGCGTCCGCACGAGATTGCTACGCTCTACGCCGACCTGGAGATGGGCCGCAAGATGCCGCGCAATCTGGACGCCTTCCGCTTCGTGTGGGCGACCGTACACCGGGTGGATGAATAGTCATGAGCACAGAACGAACGCTTGGCGTTGGCGTGCTTGGGCTGCATGAAGGGCGCACCTTGCTGGTCGCGCTCAATCACGTCATCCCGCCGCCGGTAGGCCCGACGACTGGATCAGCGACGCGTGCTCCACATGCCCGCGCGGTAGCTGGCTGCGACCTGAGCGCGGACAAGATCGCCGGGGCGCGGCGCGATTGCCCGGAATTGTTCTACACGCAGGATTACGCCGAACTGCTGGCGCGGCCAGACGTGGAAATCGTCGCGATTTATACGCCCGACCAGTTTCATGGCGACCACATCGTTCAGGCCTTCGAGGCGGGCAAGGACGTCATCTGCACCAAGCCGCTCGTCAACTCGGTGGCCGATGCGCGGCGCGTGCTGGAAGCCGGGCGGCGCAGCGGACGCAAGCTGCTGGTTGGGCAAAGCACGCGCTTCTTCGAGTCGTTTCAGCGCCAGCGGCGGGCCTTTGAAGCGGATGAGGTGGGCGCAGTCGAATTTCTTGAAGCGCACTACATCCATCGCATGGACTGGTACTACGAAAAAAGCGCGTGGGTGGCCGAAAGCACCGATTGGGTCTACCTCGGCCTGAGCCACCCGCTCGATTTGGCGCGCTGGTATCTGGGCCGGATAGACGAGGTTTTCGCTTACGGAGCGCAGTCGGCGCTGGCGAAGGAATACGGCGCGCGTTCGTTCGATATCTACACAGTCAGCCTGAAGGCGGCCGACGGGCGGATCGCCCGCGTGCTCGGCCACTACGGCCTGCACGAACTGCCATCGGCCCGCAACTGTATCGAGCTGGTGCTGTATGGCTCGGACGGCACCAGCCTGGCGCAGTACCACGATATGCGCTTCAGCTACACGCGGCCGGATGGCGCGGAAGTGGCCGAGGATATGCTCTACAGCAAGCGCGGCTATTACTTCAACAACGAGGTTCACGGCATGCACTACGGCGAATTCGGCAACTACGCCGAGTATTTCGCGCAGGCGCTGCTGACAGGTGTGGAGTATTCGCCGGGGCTGGAAGAGGGCCTCGAAACCTTCTGCCTGATGGAAGCCGTCCGGCGCTCGGCGCAGACGGGCCAGCCGGTGAAAGCCGCCCCGCTGCTGGCCGAAATCGGGCTGTAGATTCCACCACAGCGCGCTTGCGGGCACGTTTGGGAGATGAGGGTCTGCGCGGCCCTCACTCCCCCGTAATTCCCGTCATTTCCACCGACTCGACGAACCAGCGCTGCAAGACGAAATAGATCACCAGCAGCGGCAGGATGTTGAGGAACGTGCCGCTCATCTTCACAGCCTCGTTGAGGCGATCGAAGACGTTGACGACGCCCGGCGGGTACAGATTTTCGTAGGCCTGGGCGAAGCGCGAAAGCTGCATCGGCAGGGTCGTTGTGCCGCCGCCGAGGAAAATCACCGTCAGAAACGTTTCGTTCCAGTACCAGACCACCGAGAAGATGAACGACACGATGTAGGCCGGCAGCGCCGAAGGCACGGCAATCGTGAAGAAGATGCGCAAGTCGCTTGCGCCGTCCAGCCGCGCCGACTCTTCCAGCACTTTCGGCAGCGACGAGAAGCTTTGGTAGAAGATCAGGATGAAGATGGCGCTGCGGTAGCCCTGCCCGAGGATGGCCGGGATGATCATCGCGAGCGGGCTGCCGAGCAGGCCCATATTGCGATAGGTGAGCATTTGCGGGATGACTGTATTCTGCGGCGGGATGATGAAAGTGGACAGGATGAGCAGGAAGATCAGCGGTTTGCCCGGAAAGCGGTAGCGCGCCAGCCCGTAGCCCACCAGCGACGTGACGAAGGTTTGCAGCAGCGACGGCACGATGCTCATGAAGAGGGACGCCGCCAGCGTGTTTGGGTAGCTCAGGACGCGGAAGGCCTTGTCGTAGTTGCCCAGAAATAACTCGGTGGGAACCCACTGCACCATCGGATTCATGAGGTCGGCCGGGCTCTTGATGCTGTTGACGAACATGAAGAGCAGCGGCTGCAGGTAAACGAAGCCGATGGCGATGAGGAGGGCGTAGAGGGCGACGTTGAAGACCAGGCCACGGTGGACGCGGTTGCCGAAGAGAAAGGCCCGCGCCCGTTCGGCGATCGGGTGCTGCAAAACAGCCGTCATCGTGCCCCCCGCCGCGCTCCGCGCATCAGCAGCAGGAAGAGGAGCAGCAGTATCACCACCATCACGCCGAAATAGATGAAGGCCATGGCGCTGGCGTAGCCGATTCCACCCTGCACGTCGTAAGTTTTGTCGTAGATGTAGCGAATAACCTTGTTCTCGGAGAAGTGCGACAGGATGACGACGGTGTAAACCGCATTGACCATGGTCGCCGTCGAGAGCGAGGGCAGCACGATCTTCCAGAACGAGTCCCAGCTTGAAGCGCCGTCAATCGCCGCCGCCTCATACACACTGCGATCAATCTTCTGCAGGCTGGACAGGTAGATCAGAATCTGGACGCCGGAAAACCAGAGGATGAGGATGAACGAGGTGAGCAGGAACTCGACCGGCGTGCGCAGCGTGCGCGGCAGCTCGGCCAGGAAATCCACGACGGCCGGGATGCTGGCGATACCCGGCGCGGAAGCCGCCCCCTGCGCCGTGAGTTCCCGGATGACCGGCCCGCTGGTGATGACGATAGGCAGGAAGAAGATGACGCGAAACAGCCCCTTGAAGCGAAAATCCTGATTCAGGAAGAGCGCGATGATCATGGCGAAGATGAGCACGATTGGCACCGAGATCAACGTTTCAATCGTGTAGCTGATGAGCAACTCGACGAACGTGGGGTCGGTCACCAGCGCGCGCGTGTAATTGGCCCAGTCCACGAAGCTCAGGTTGATTTGCGAGGCCGATACGGTGACGGTGTGGAAGCTGTAGCGCAGGGTTTCGACCAGCGGAACAGCCGTGAAGAGCGCGAAACCGATAATCCAGATGGCGATGAAGCCGTAGCCGTGCAGGGCTTCGCGGGCGCGCAGGCTGAGCTCGCGGCGGGCCGGCGTGCGCGGGGTCATGAGCTGGCCTCAATCAGCGCGCCGTCCTGAGCGGGCACGGTGACCCCGTTCAGGTCAAACGGGCTGGCCGTGTAGTTGACGACAATCTGCCGCCCGCTGGCGTAGGTGGTGGCAAACACACCGGCGGCAAGCTGCTGGTGGCCGGTGATGGGCTGCCCGCGCACTGGCCCCAGCAGCGCGTTCATCCAGTCATAGGCAGCGCGGATCGGTTCGCTCCACTGGGCATACGATGAGCTGTAAATCCAGGTGGACGTCGTATTGAGCATATCGGCGGTGGGCGACCAGGTGAGAAAGTACGAGGGATAAATCCCGTACTCGACCTGCCGCAGCAAGTCGGCCTGCCGGCCCGAGGAGAAATTCAGGGCCGGCCCAAAGCTCGGCGTGTACCCGGCCAGCACAATCGGCAGGAAGGGCACGGCCTCGGTGGTGAAAATGTAGCCATTATCGCCCAGCGGCATATCGTAAGCGGCCTGCATGACGAAGAAGACGTAATCGTTGGGCCGGTAGAAGCCCAGCCGCAGCGGCACAGCGGCCAGCAGTTCCTGATAGGCAGCAATCGCGGCCTCACGGTTCACCTGCTGCCCGGCCCGAAAGTCGCCATACACAAGGCGGCCGATGCCGTCGAGGGCCAACCCAATCTGTGACTGGGCGGCCAGATCGGCGGCGAGCGAGGCGAACCGTTCGCGCAACACTCCGGCGGATAACAGGTACATCGGGGCGCGGTTGTAGTCCCAGACGCTCACATCGGTGATCGCCATCGCCAAATCGTTACGCGCCGAATAGCCGCCCTCACCTTCAATCGCCGCCTGCGGGTTGAGGTACAGCGAGAGATTGCCACCATCAGCGGCAAGCTGATCGGCCAATGACTGAGCTTCGCTGAGTGAGCCAAGCGCCCCGTCCAGCGCCAGTGTCGTGGGCGGCTGGGCCGATGCGCCGTAGGGCTGCCAGCCGTAAAGGATGACCTCGGGGTTCGGCAGTTGAAGCTCGTTCAGCATTTCGCCCATCTGGGCGAAAGTCGTCATCGGCACAAAGCGGCTGGAGAGCAGCGCCGGTTCCTTGTCGCCGCCGAGGAACTCAAGCCGGATGCCGATATCCGCGCCGGGGAACTCGTTGTGGCGCAGTTGGCCGCGGTCGAGCAGGTAGCGCTGATAATCACGCGCCAGGCCGACGTAACCGGCGGCGTCCCCGGTGAGGAAGCGGTAATGCACCACGGCGTCGAACCGGTTCATCTGGCGCTGCACCGTCGAAACGCCCGCGCCAGAACGGTTCGTCGCCTGAAAGTACGACTGGTTGTAGATGAACGTGTGGTAGAGAAAGTTGAAGTTGGTGATGACGCCCGAGGGGTGCGCCTGAAGCTCGCCGTAGGCCGCGCCGCGCTCAACGACTGACAGGAAGGCATTTTCGCCCTCGCCGTGCACCATGCCGAAGACCGGAACGGCAATCGAGCTGGGCAGGTTGACCAGCGGATCCCACGGGATACTGCCGATCATGCCGAGGTCGGCGCCGTAGTAGCGGCCATAGAACATATTCTTCGCCCGCGTCGTATCGGCGAAGCGGACGAGGCTGCCCGTGCCGTCGGGCAGGAGCATATAGCCCGGAATGCTGCTGCCGCGCGTCGCGCCGAGGAACGGGTACAGATAGAGCTGCCCCAGCCGGAAATCCGGGTTGTCCTCGCGGATAGCGCCGAACGGCATCTCCACCCGCACGCCCTCGGCCTCTAACTGCAGCACCACGCCAACGGTAATGCCCTGCGCGGTGAAGGTGACGACAGCCGAAATGCCGTTTTCGACCGGCGTCACGGCCAGCGTAGTCTCGGAGTTGGTGATCGAATAGCGGTTCTTGACGGCGCGGTTGTCGAAGACATCAATGCTGATACCACTGCGGGCGAAGGCCTGCCACGAGCGATTGAGGCGGTCATCATCAGCCGCCTCGTCAATGCCGGAGTGCCAGAGGTAGCCGCTGCGTTTGTCGAGCAGCTTGAAGGCCAGCGTCGTATCGTCCACATAGAGCGCGAAGGTCTCGTTCTCGGCGGCCAGCGCGTACGAATCGGGAATGTCTTGCTGCGGCGCACCGGCGCGGGCCATGCCGCCGAGGGCCAGCAGGCACCACACGCACACCACGCCCAGCCAGCGCCACTTACCCACGCAGATTCGCCTCCCGAAAAATGGCTTCGATGAACTCGAACAATTGATTGAACAGCACATACAGGATGTAAGCCGCCAGCAGGAAGATCGCCATCGTGAAGAGCGTGATCAGGATGCAGCGCACGGTTTCGCCAAACGAGAAGTTGTGGATCTCCTTGACCATGATGACGAGCATGATGCCGCACCACACCAGCACCATCTGCGTGGAGAAGGTGTAGACGAATGCCTCGTTGCGCGTGAGCACGTTGGAGAGCAGCGCAATCGGCAGGGTGAACAGCGCGTAGGGGAACAGGCTGTAGGCGGTACCGATGACGACGTGGCGCAGGCTACCCTCGCCGTCGCTGATGCTGGCGATGAGATAATTGGCGATGTTCCAGATCACGAGGGGGATGAGCGTGTAGACCAACTCGGTTTCGACGCTGATCTGCCAGGCGGCGGAGAACGGATTGAAGACGAAGCCGGTGATGTAGAGCGTGAGGATACGAAGGGCGATGATCCAGGCGTAGAGCAGCAGCGCAAAGGGCAAACTGCCGCGCTCGTTGGTTTTGATGTAGTAGAAGCTGTCGGCTGGCTTCTTGATGAAGCGGAACATGAAGACGAAATCGTCCACCAGCCGCACGCGGCGCGCGCGCTGCCACCAGCCTCGCGGCCCGCGCAGCCAATCGTGACGCCGCCCCACCCGCTTGACGACGGCGTAGCCCACCCAGGCGCCGGCCATCACAATCAGCGCGTTACCGAGATGGCGCTGCAGCACAGCATTGCGCAGTTCCCAGAAACTCTCGGAAAAACCGGCGCGGTCCTCGGCCAGGCGGTAATCCACCAGCGCGCCGGCATAGTCGTTTTCGCTGAATGAGGCATCGGCCAGCGCCTGATAGGCCATCAGCATCTGCCCGTTATAGGTCAACACCTCGTTGAAATCAGGCCGCGCCTCGCTGTAGAAGCCGTCCATATACAAGCGCACCCCATCGTGGACTGTGCGCGCAAAATCGGTGACACCATAGGTGACGATGGCGTTCTTGCCTTTGTCCAGCACCGCTAACTGGCCGCCGATGCGCTCGATGGCGACGGGGTTACTGAGCAGGCCGAGCCGCTGGTCCCCACGGTCTGGCCCACCGAAGACGAACAGCACCGCGCCATTGAGGTCGTATTCGAATATCGTGCCGTCGGCGTCAACGACCGCCAGCAGACCATCTTCGCTGGCGTGAATGTCGCGGAACGTGCTCGACCTGAACCAGGGAGTGTCCATCACGTTGCGGCCCGAAACGGTGAACTTACCGATTCCGCCCGTGTCAGAGCCGGCGGTGACGGTGTAGACCAGTGACTGATTGTCAATCGTCACGTTGGAGGGAGAAGCCGCCTCATTGCGGATGAACTGAGCGAGCTGCTCGTCGCTGAGGAACAGGCGCTGGAGGATCATCTTAAGCGACATATCGGCGGTATTCGCGCCGAAATAGCCGATGAACTGGCCGGCGGTGTTCATCATCACCAGGCCATCCACCGAGCCTTCGCTGACGATGTACAGGTTGCCGCGCTGATCCACAGCGATCTTGCGTGGCCGGAACTCGCGGCGCGCGCCGAACAATGGCTCGGTGGGGCGGCCGAATGAGTTGACCAGATTGCCGTCACGGTCGAGGATGACGATCTCGTTCGCGCCAGCATCGGCGATGAAGATCGTGCCATCCTCGTTGACGAAGACGCCGGTGGGCGAGCGCAGCAGATCGTTGCCCAGTTCGGCCACGATCTGGAAGTCGCTGTCCAGCCGCAGGATGCGCCCGTTGCCGGTGTCGGCCACATACAGATAGCCATCCGGGCCGTAGAACATGTCTTCGGGGGAAGATACGGGCAGGTCAATCTGCGCGAGCGGGGTGTAGGCGTCCTGCGTTTGCGTGAAGAAGCCGTTCGGCCCGAGCGTCCAGGTATTGTAGGGCGACGACTGGGCGTCCAGCGGGCTGACGGCAGCCAGCGCCAGAATAAGCAGCACGAGGAGGGCCGTGAGCCGCCTCATTTGATCCCCGAATGCGACATCGTGCTCATCACCTGGCCCTGCAGCAGGACGAAGATGAGGAGGCCAGGCACGAACATGATCAGCGCGGCGGCGGCGGCGATGCCTTGCCCGGCTACGGCCGCCGCGCCCGTACCCGATGATGTGCTGGTGAGCGTGCCGAGGTAGAAGGCGAGTGTGCGCAGGCTTTCGTTATTGACGTAGAGCGTCGAAATCTCGGCGTTGTTCCACGTCGCCTGAAAAGTGAGGATGGCAATCGTCGCCAGCGCGGGCTTGATCATCGGCAGGACGATGCGCAGGTAGATGCGCCAGTCGGCCGCGCCGTCAATCTGCGCCGCCTCAATGACCTCGTCCGGCACGCCGTCCATGAACTGCTTGAGCAGGAAGACGCCCACCGGCAGCGCCAGCACCGGCAGGATGTGCACCCAGAAGGTGTCGAGCAGGCCGATGCGCTGGACGACGAGAAAGCGCGGGATGGTAACGGCAATCGGCACGAACATCAGCGCGATGGTATTGATGGCGAAGAGCGTTTGTTTGAGCTTGAAGCGTTTCTTCGAAAGCGCGTAGGCCGCCATGCTCGATACGACGATGGACAGCGCCACCGTTACGACCGTGATCAGCACGCTGTTGAACAGGTAGCGGCTGATAGGAATACCGGACGCCGTCACCTTGGTGAAGAGGTCGGTGAAATTCTTGAGCGTGGGATTGATGACGAAGAAACGCGGCGGGTAAGCGAACAACTCATCGGGCGGCTTGAAGGCGCTGGAGAAGATGTAGAAGATGGGCAGCAGCATGAGCAGCGCCAACGGCACGAGCACGATGTAGAACTTGATTTGGCTGACGTGGAAGCCCTGGGGGTTGATGCCCCGGTTGCGGACGCCGGTGTAGCGGCTGGACCACCTGCCGAAGCGCGTCCTGCTCATGCCTCACCGCCGAACAGCCGCGTGGCCACCCGCGAAAACAGCAGCACCATCAGCAGCAGCACGACCGATACGGCGGCCGCGTAGCCCATTTCGTAGCGCAGAA
>JAEURB010000163.1 GCA_016788435.1 Anaerolineae bacterium
ATTCCCCACCCCACCCCGCGCCTCTTTTCTCCCCCTCGCCGCGTGCGGAGAGGGGGTCGGGGCTGACAGGGGTAGGTACTTCATGCATTGTGCTTGGGATATTGCAGTCACCACCCCTCATCCCTTGATCCCTTCTACCACGCAAGCGGGGAGAAGGGAAAGCACCGCGCGCGGCGGTTGCCCCACTCCTCGCCTGCGTGGGAGAGGGGCGGGACGAAGTCCGGGGTGAGGGGTTGGAGCGGCGCATCATTAAAAACCTACCCCTGCCAGGGGGGCCGGGGGTGAGGTTTCTTTCGTGAGGGATGTGGGCCGAAAAGAGGTGGGTCATCCATGGCCCTGAGGGAGAGCGACTTAGAGTGAGGGCCACCCGGGTCTGCAGCCTTAATTGGACTCCGCTTCCTTTCGGGTCATAATAATTGATGATGGCCGTGGCGCACGCTCAAGGCGGAGTATTCATGAGTAAAGGGCGGATCCTCGTCGTCGAGGATGATTTCGACATTTCGAACATGCTGCGGATTTATTTCAGCGGGCAGGGCTACGAGGTGCAGGTCGCCAACCGGGGCGGCGAAGCCATGGCGCTCACCCGCAAACAGTTGCCCAACCTGATCGTGCTCGACATCGTACTGCCCGATATGAACGGGTACGACGTGTGCAAGGAACTGCGCACCACCACCCGCACCAGCCACATCCCGATCATCTTTCTCACCCAGAAAGACGAGCGCAGTGACCGTATTCAGGGCCTCGAACTGGGCGCGGACGACTACATCACCAAGCCGTTCGATATCGAGGAACTCAAGCTGCGCGTTCAGAACGCCATCCTCGCCGCCAGCCGCCAAACGCAAATCGACTCCAAGTCGAACCTGCCATCGGGCCGCCTGATCGAGGATCAACTGCGCGCGCTCATGCAAAGCACCAGGCCCTGGACGTACTACGACTTCAAGATCAATGACTTCGACGCCTTCACCGATATCTACGGATTCGTGGCCGGTGACGAGGTGATCCGTTTCTTCGCGCTCCTCATCGGCGAGGTGATGGAAGAACTCGGCACATCAGAGGACTATGCCGGTCACCCCGGCCGCGACAATTTCATCGTCATCACCTGGAGCGCCGACCCCGACAAGTTCCGCGACAAGCTGACCACGCGCTTCAACGAGGAAGTCAAGCAGCATTACTCGTTCATTGACCGTGAACGCGCCTACATCCTGGTGCCCGACAGCGTCTATGGCGAGCGCCAGGCCCCGCTGATGACGCTCAGCGTCGGCGGTGTCTCCACGCGCAACCGCAGCTTCTCGGATATCCGCGAGATTACCGAACTGGCCGCCGAAGACCGCCGCCGTGGCCCAGGCGGGCAGGATGACGCCGCCAATCTGCTCACCTCGTGGTAGCCGCCCCGTGCGGCACTCCACGCCGCCACTGATCGTCACCGGAGTTCGCTGATGGCGTTATCTCTTTTCCTGTTCCTGGCCGGCCTGATCCTCATGATCTGGCTCCTGCTGTGGACGCGCCAGCGAACAGCCCTGCAGCGCCAGCCCGAACCGCCCCCCCCTCCGCCCGAAGCGCTTCCCGCGCAGGTGGCCTCCAGCGAGGCGGTGCTGGTCGCCTCGTCACGCGGGCGGCTGCTCTTCGCCAATGAACCAGCCCGCAAACTGCTCCGCCTCGATGGGGACGCCGATCTCGAATGGCTGGCCAGCCGTTCGCAGCCCGCCGGCCAGTTCCTTGGCCTCTTCAGCGAGCCGGGCCGCGCCGCCTTTCAGTATGAAGACCGCTGGCTCGAAGGCTCGTCCTACCAGATTCCGGCGGGCGGTGAACTGCGCTTCGTCGTCGTGCTGCGGCCGCTCATGCCGCAGGCGGGCGATGCGCCTTCCGGCCTCCTCAGCCTCGCCGACGCTATGTCCATCATTGACGAAATCGGCGATACCGTCGTCTCCAGCCTCGGCGTCGAGCAGGTGGTGCAGGCGCTGCTGACCATCGTCCGCAAGGGGATGCCCGCCGACGCTGGCGAGATCAACCTGTGGGATGAGGCGGCGCACGTCCTCGTGCCGCGCGGCTGGGTGGGCGATTCGCTCTACGTGCTGGCGCTGGCCGAAGCCGGTGGGCAGTACAGCGAGCAAGATGGTATCAGTGGCTACATCGCCCGGCAGCGTGAACCCGTGCTCGTGGGTGACCGCGCCGCGCGCGATGCCGTTCAGCCGAAGCTGGAAAGCACCTATCAGAGTTTCATCGGCGTGCCGCTGGTTCATGCCGACCGCTTCCTCGGCACGCTCGAATTCGCCTCCTTCACGCCCGGCACGTTTGACCAGCCGGAACTGGCCCTGCTGCTGGCCGTCAGCAAGCAGGTCGCCACCTCGATCTTCAACGCACAGTTGTACGCCGAGCAGCAGCAGCGCATCACCGACCTCGCCAGCCTGCAAGGGCTTGCTTACGACCCGGCCGACCCGCGCAGTGTGGATGCGGTTTATCAGGCGATGACCGGCCGCGTCGCCCGGCTGATCGGCGCGGAAATCTGCGGTGTGCTGCTCTACGACGGCCGGCGGCAGATCATGCAGGCGCAAACGCCCTTCCACGGCCTGCCCGCGCCGATTGCCCGCAGCTACAGCATCCCGGTGGCCAGCGGCGGCGAGATTGACCGTATCCTCCACGATGACAGCTACTGGCTGTCCAACGATCTGGCCGAGGAAGCATTGGCGGGCCGCATGGGCCTGTCGCTGCTCATCAACGCCGCCGGCGTTTACAACATCGCGCTGGTGCCGTTGACGGTCGGTTCGCGCGCCATCGGCCTGCTGCAACTGAGCAACAAGCCGTCGCATGGCGGTTTCACGCTGCGCGATGTGCAAAACCTGAAGCTGCTGGCCTCGCAGGTCGTGGTGCTGGTCGAGGACATCCGGCTGGCCGAGGAAGAGCGCCGCCGCGAAAGCGAGCTGCTCGGCGTGCAGGAACTGTCGCAGGCCGTCAGCGCCTTCACCCACGAGCAGGAGTTCTACACCCTCGCCAACGAGCGCATCGCCAAGCTGATGAACGTCGAAATGAGCGGTATCCTGCTTTTCGACGAGGAAACGCAGCGCCTGGTCGCCCAGCCCCCCTTCTATGGCATTGACGCCGCGCTGATCGCTGGCTACAGCATCACGGTCACGCCCGGCGGCCCGATTGCCCAGATGTGGGACGAGGAAGACACCTGGTTCACCAACAGTGCGCTTACCGACAAGGTGGTGCTGGGCGCTGGCCTCACCGAACTGGCGGCGCTCACCGGCGTCAATCGCACCATGATGGCGGCGCTGGAAACCGGCGGCCGCCGCATCGGCCTGATCCAGGTGTCGAACAAGCGCCGCGACCAGGACTTCACCGAGCAGGATGCGCGCCTGCTGGCGATTTACGCCTCGCAGATCGCCGGATTGATCGAGAACACGCGCCTTTACCGCGAGGCGCAGCGCCGCGCTCAGGAGTCCGAAATGCTGCGCGCACTCGCCGAGCAGGCCAGCGCCATCAACGCGCCGGGCGATAGTTTCCGCCCGCTGTTCGCGCTCATTGCCGGCGTGCTGGAATGCGAAGTGGTCTATGCCGCGCTCATCGAGCCGGGCAGCGGGGCGCTTCGCCTGCTGCCGGAAAACGTCCATGGCCGCGAACTGACCTCCGGCGTGACCTTCGACCCGTACGCGGCCGGCTTCGAGCATATGACGCCGGTCAGCCGCGAACCGCTGCTCTCGCCGCACGTTCGCACCGACCGAACGCTGCTGCCCGCTTACCGCGATCTGCTGGGGAAACTCGGCGCCGAGAACGCCATCGTCGTGCCGCTGCTTTCCGGCGAGCAGGCCTATGGCGAGCTGGGCGTGGCCAACCGCGTCAAAGGCACGTTCACGCCCGAACAGGTGCGAACGCTGCAAGCGGTGGCGGTGCAGGTTGGCGCGGCCCTGGAACGTATGCGCATGTACGAGGCGACCGGCCAGAACCTCGGCCGCCGCCTGCTTGAGATGGACGCCATCTCCCGCGTCAGCAACGAGCTGGCGCAAACGCTCGACCTCGATTACGTCCTTGATGTGATCCGCGTCGAGGCGCTCCGGGCGACCGATGCGGGTGGCGCTTCTGTGGCGCTGCTGCGGCCGCCCGGCGAATGGCACGACAAGGAGCCGGAGATTGACCGCCGGCTAGGTTCCGACCTGCCGGCCGCCGGGCTGCTCCCCATCGAGCGCGAGGCCCTCCGCCAGGGCGGCGAGCCTGTGCTGATCAATGTTCCGCTGGAAGATGCCCACGCCATGCAGCCGCCCGGCGCAAGCTCGGCCCTGGCGGTCGCCTTCACCTACGAAGACCGGCCGATTGGCGTGCTCACGCTTTTTTCGCGCCGCCCCGACCATTTCGACGCGCGCGCCGCCGATTTTCTGGTCACGCTGGCGGCCAAGGCGTCGGTCGGCTATGCCAACCAACTGCGCTTCCTCGAAAGCCAGGATCGCTCAGATCGCCTGCGCCGCCGCGTCGAGCAGTTGAACCAGATCTTCGACCTCGGCCAGATGCTGCAGCACAACGTCGAGCCGATCACGATGATGGAAGCCATCGCCTATTCCCTGCAGCAGGCCTGCGGCTACGACATCGTCGTGATGACGATGGTGCAGGATGCGCCCGAAGGCCCGGTCGTACGGCGGGTGGCGCAGGCTGGTCTGCCATTGGAGACTTTCGAGGTCAGCCGCAGCCGTACCATGAGCTACGAGGCGCTCGAGGAGTTGTTCAACAAGGAAGATTTCCGCGTCAGCGAGTCATTCTTCCTGCCCTTCGAGCGCCTGCGCGACTGGTATGAGGATGGCGTCGAGGTCTTCAGCACGCAGGCCCCCGGCCAGCGCACCCTGCACCCGCGCGCGCCGGACGACTGGCGCGATGGCGATATGCTGCTCGCCCCGATTACGGGGGCCGATGGCAGCCCGCTCGGCGTGATCAGCGTGGACCGCCCGACCGATAACCGCCGCCCGGATCGCAGCAGCGTCGAAGTGCTGGAGATTTTCGCCCATCAGGCGGCGGCCACCATCGAGAACACGCGCCTCTACACCACCTCGATCAAGGGCCAGGAGCAGGAAGCGCGCCTCAACGAGGTCATGGAGGCCATCGCCAGCACGCTCGACATCAATCAGATCGTCGAGGCCGTGGCGCACGGGGTACTGCGCCTGCTGCCGTTCGCCCGCATGACGCTGGCCCTGCCCGATCTCGAGGGCGAGGGCTACGACCTGATCCGCATCATGGTCAAGCCCGACAGTTCGCTAGTGATCGGCCGCGACCGCCGCGCCACGCTGAAGCGGACGGCGCTCGGCGCGGTGCTGGAAGGCACCGGCGACCTGCTGGCCCTGATTGACTTCGAGAATCCAACGCCCCACGAAGACCTCCGCGCTTGGCAGGCCGAGGGCGAGCGCACCAGCCTGTTCCTGCCGCTGATCGCGGGCGGCCAGCGCCTCGGCGTGATGCATATCGGCAGCAACCTGATCGAGGCCTACGGTTTCGAGGAATACCGGCCGCTGCTGCAGCGTATCGCCAACCTCGCCGCCGTCGCCGTTCAGAACGCGCGTCTGTTCAATCAGGCCGTTAACCTGCAGCTGTTCAACGAGTCGGTGTTCCAAAGCATCCAGCAGGGCATCCTCGTCCTTGACCGGCAATCGCGCATCGTGACGGCCAACAGCACGATGCGCCAGCGCCTCGGCTGGGACAACGAACCGGCCGGTGACATGCTGTTTGAGGCCCACCCCTCGCTGGCCGGCCCGCTGCGCGGCGCGGTGCAGTCGGTGCTCGAATCGGCCCAGCCCCGCGAACTGCTTGACCTGCGTCTTCAGTTGCAGGACGGGCAGGAAGGCTCGCCGTGCAACGTCTATATGTACGCCCTGCAAGGGGGCGGTGCGGTGCGCGGCCTCGTCATGGTGGTGGACGACGTGAGCGAGCGCGCCCAGCTTGAGGCGGCCGTCGCCCAGCGCAGCAGCCAACTGGAGGCGCTCACCGAGGTTTCCAGCCGTATCACAGCGGCACTGCGCCGTGATGAAGTCGTCAAACTGGCGCTCGATGAACTCGATCGCATCATCGGCTACGATGCGATGACCGTTTGGGCGCGCGAGGGCGATCATCTCGTGCTCGAGGCGGCGCGGGGCTTCAGCCTGCCTGCCGAGCCGGAACCCGCCCCAATTGACGACCACGAAGGCCTGCGTGCCATCGTCGAACGTCACTGGGCGCTGGCCGCCGATGCCGAAGATGACGGCAGCCCTCCTGACCAGAACCGCGCCCGAAGCTGGATCGCGGCACCGCTGGTGCGGCAGGGGCGGGTGACTGGCATGGTCACGCTGGCGCGCGAAACCGCCAATGCCTACGACGCGCAGGCGCAGCAAACGCTGATGGCCTTCGCCAACCAGATGGCGGTCGCGCTGGCCAACGCCGAACTGTTCGAGGAAGCGCAGGCGCGCACGCAGCGTTTGTCGCTCCTCAACCGTGTGTCGGTGGCGCTCGCGCAGTCGCTCGACATTGAGAACATCCTCGAAGTGGCGCTGCGCGAAATCTCCGGCACGCTCGGCGTCGAACGAGCGACCGCCTGGCTGTTCGAGCGCGAGGCGGGCACGGCCGGCGCTGTGGTCGAATACCCGCGTGGTGATTTCCCGCCCAGCGCCGTGATGCCGATCAATGAGGCCGTGGTGCTTCAGCACGTTTGGCGCAAATCTGCGCCGCTGATCGTCGAGGATGTCAGCCTCGTCACCGATGCGGGTATCCGCAACGAGCTGGCCGAGAACGGCGTGACGGCGGCCGTGCTGCTGCCGATGACCATCGGCGGGCAATCGAGCGGCGCGTTTGAACTGGCGGTCTATGACGGGCCGCGCCGCTTCGACGAGGAAAAGGTGGAACTGGCGCTCATCATCGCCAATCAGGCTGCTATCGCCGTCCTCAACGCCAATTTGCTCGAACAAACGCTCGTGCGCACCCGCGAACTGGAAACGCTGCTCGAAGCGGCGCAGGCCACCAGCGTCTCGCTCGACCTCAACGAAGTCTTCCAAAGCGTCGTTCGCCTCACCATGCAGGCGCTCAACGTGGACGATTGCGCGATCATGATGTACGACAACGTCGAGGAAACGCTGATCGTTGAACTTGATATGAACCGCATGGGCGATGAAAGCCGCGTGCTGCCGCCCGGCACGGTCTTCGACCTGTTCCAGTACGCCGCCAAAACGCGCGCGCTGCGCGATGGACACGTCTACACCGTGCGCCGCGATGACCTGCTGGCCGACAAGCGCGAGTTGGAGGAGATGCAGCAGACCGGCGATATGCAGCGCATGCTGGTGCCGCTGATGGTGCACGACTCGGCGATTGGCATGATTCAGGTCGAGCTGACCGACTCGGCGCGCACATTCACGCACCGCGAAGCCCGCATGGCGCAGGCGCTCGGCGCGCAGGCCGCCACCGCCATCGAGAACGCCCGCCTCTCCACCGAAGCCGCCTCGCAGGTCGAGCAGTCGCTGATCATCAACGACCTGTCGCGCGCCATCTCCTCGACGATGGATATTCAGCAGATGATCGGCATCGTGCGCGAGCAGGTGCCGCCGCTGACGGGGACGAGCGAAATCTACCTGGCGCTGTATGACGCCCAAACCAGCGACATCGTTTTCCCGCTGGCCGTTCGCAACGGGCGCGACTTCGAGATTCCGCCGCGCAAGATGACCAACGACGAGGTGTCGTTCGTCATCCGGCGGCGCAGCCCGTTGATGCTTGGTGGCGACAATCCCAGCCCGGACGAGGTGCGCCGCAACCTGCAGATCATCAACAACGAGGGCGATTCGACGCGCTATCTCGGCGTGCCGCTGATCGCCGGTGACCAGGTGGTGGGTGTCCTCGCCGTGCGCGATACCGGCGAAACGCGCGCGTTCGGCCTCAACGACCAGCGTATTCTGACCACCATCGGCGCGCAGCTCGGCGCGACCATTCAGAACGCCAACCTGTTCGAGCGCATTCGCGGCTTCGCCAACGAGCTCAACCAGCGCGTTGAAGAGCGCACGGCCGAACTGCAGGGCGAACGCGACCGCCTCGACGCGCTCTACCGCCTGACTTCCGAACTCGGCCGCACGCTCGATTTGTCGCGCATCCTCGGCGTGTCGCTCGAACAAACCTCGCAGGCGGTCGGCGCAGACGAGGCGCTGGTCTTCCTGCTCGATCCGCTGAATGACCAGTTGGCCGCGCGCGCGCTGCACCGTGCCGGCGGCGATTTCATCATCGCTCCGGTTTCCAGCGGTGAGGATGACGCGCTCGATCCCGTGCTGGCCCAGCACCCGGCCCGCCAGATCGCCGCCCGCCTGTCTGCCGCGGGTGAGAGCACGCTCCTTGCGCCGGATTTGCGCCGCGCCGCGTGGTGGAAGCGGCCGGCGGCCGAAGCGGATGACTGGCGCTCGGCGCTCGGCGCGCTGCTGGTGACCGGCGAGGGTACGCAGGGGGCGCTCGTCTTTCTCAATTCGCAGCCCGGCGCGTTTGACGAGGCGCATCTCCGGCTGGTAACCGCCGCCGCTTCGCAGGTGAGCGCCGCCATCAACAACGCCGATCTCTATACGCTCATCCGCGACCAGGCCGACCGCATGGCTGTGCTGCTGCGGGCCGAACAGGAAGAAGCCGAGAAGAACAGCGCCATCCTGGAAGGCATCGGCGACGGTGTGCTGCTGGCCGATGCGCGCGGCGTGATCGTGCTCTTCAACGCGGCCGCGCAGGATATTCTGGGCGTCCCGCGCGATGCGGCCCTCGAACAGTCGCTCGAACGGGTCTCGCAGCACTATCCGGCTGCCGCCGCGTGGATTTCGCCCATTGCGCGCTGGTCGGGCGGGAAACGCGCGCTGTCGGGCGGCGGCCTCGAAATTGACCGCGTTGAACTGGGCGAGCGCATCATTAACCTGCGCGCGTCGCCCGTCTTCAATGGTGACCAGTACCTCGGCGTCGTCTCGCTCTTCCGCGATATCACCCGCGACGTGGAAGTGGACCGCATGAAGAGCGAGTTCATCTCCAACGTGTCGCATGAACTGCGCACGCCGATGACCAGCATCAAGGGCTATGCCGAACTGCTGCTGATGGGCGGCGCGGGGCAGGTTTCGCCAGATCAGGGGCGCTTCCTGAACACCATCAAGTACAACGCAGACCGGCTCGGCCACCTGGTGGACGACCTGCTCGACATTTCGCGCATTGACAGCGGCAGCGAGGGCCTGCGCTACGAGCCGGTGGCGGTCGCTCCGCTGCTGGACGAGGTGGTCAGCGCGCTGCGCGCCCGCCCGGACTGGGATCGCAAGGCGCTGGCGTTAACGGTGACGGTCGCGCCCGGCCTGCCCGCGCTGATGGCCGACCGCAACCGCGTCAAGCAGATTCTCGACAACATCGCCGATAACGCCTTCAGCTATACGCGGGCCGGCGGCGAAATCGGCATCGAGGTGGCGCTCGAAGCACAGCGCAACGGCGAAGCGCCCCGCATCCTGTTCACCATCCGCGACAGCGGCATCGGCATTCCAGAGGATTTCCGCGACCGCGTGTGGAACCGTTTCGAGCGTGACGACCAGGCCGCGCTGATGATGGACGTGCCCGGCACCGGCCTCGGCTTGTCCATCGTCAAGACGCTGGTCGAGCAGCATCGCGGCGCGGTGTGGTTCGATACCGCCGAAGGCAAGGGTACGACGTTCTACGTGGCCCTGCCGGTAGACGGGCCGGATAGCGTGGTGGCGGAAGTTGAACAACAGACCGTTATCGATCAGCCGGGTTGAAAGTTGAAGGTTGAAAGTCCGGGAAGTCATCGCTGAGATTTGAGTCTTGGCAATCCACTTTGGCACCTCACTTTCAACTTTGAACTTTCAACTTCTTTTCGGGGGACTTATGGCGCGGATACTGGTGGCGGAAGACGAACGTGATATCCGGGAGCTCATCAACTTCACGCTGATGTTCGCCGGGCATACGGTTACGCTGGCGGCCAACGGCGAAGAGGCGGTGCAGAAGGTCGCCGAGGCCCGGCCAGACCTGATCATGATGGACGTGCGCATGCCGCGCCTGACGGGCTACGAGGCCTGCCGCCAGATCAAGGCGATGGAAGCGTGGAAGGATGTGCCGGTCGTGTTCCTCACCGCCAAGGGGCAGGACGAGGAAGTGCAGTCCGGGATCGAGGCGGGCGCGACGGCCTACATCCTCAAGCCGTTCTCGCCCGATGAACTGACCCGCCGCGTGGCCGAGTTCTTGCAAGGCCCGCCGCCCGCCCCCGAACCGCCCGCGCCGCCTGAATCAACCGCGCCTCCGGCTGTTTCGGCTGCTCCCGCCGAGCCAGCGCCCCCTCCTGATACCCCGCCGTCCAGCCCGGCCGAGCCGCCCGTCGCTCCCCTGTCACCGTAAGCCGGTCCTGCGATGAGCGCGATTGTCGTTGACGGCGAACTGGTGCATTACGAGGTGCTTGGCCGTGGCCGCCCGGTCATCCTGCTGCACGGCATGCTCGGCTCGTGGCGCTACTGGGTGCCGCTGCTTCAGCGTCTGCAGCAGAGCTATCGCCTGTATGCGCTCGACCTGTTCGGCTTTGGTGACAGCAGCAAGAGCGCGGCGCACTTCGGCCTCGGTCAGCAGGCCGCGCTGGTGCAGGCCTTCATGGAAGAGTTGGGCCTGCCCAAAGCGGCCTTCATCGGGCACGGGCTGGGCGCGCTCGTCGCCGTCGAGTTCGCGCGCGCACACCCGGACAAGGTCGCCCGCCTCCTGTTGGTCAGCGCGCCGCTGTTCGACCCCGGTGGTTTGGAGAAGCGTGTGCCGGCGGTGCGCCTGCCGATCACGCTGCCGCCTCGTCAACCTGACCTTCCACCGTCTCCACCGTCCCAACCTGCGTCCGCCGGAAGCGCCAGTTCCGCCATGCGCGCTGCCCTGGCCGAAGCGAACCGCACGCGCAAATCAGGCGCCACCAGCGATTCTCGCCCCGCCGCCGCGCCAGCCACCGCCGTGATCGAGACGGCCGCGCCTCCCGCCACTGCCGAGGTTGCGCCCGTTCCCGAAGCCGCCTCCCCGCCGCCGCGCAGCGCCCTCGCTTCGATTGTGAGCCAGCCGCTGGAAACGCTGCTCGGCCGCTGCTATCGCCGTTCGGATGATGTCTATGCCAAGCTGATGGTGGACGTGGCCAAGACCGATACTCGCGCTCCGCAGGCGCTGGCCGCCGGCCATGACAGCGGCGCGCTGCTCGATACGCTGCGCCTGCTGCCGCTGCCGCTGGTGGCCGTGCATGGCGACGAGGATCCGCTCTTCCCGCCGCCGCCGGAAGACATCTGGAACTATCTGACCTCCGACAGCGACCGCGTATTCCTGCCGATTCTGCTGCCCGGCGTGCGCCATTTCCCGATGCTCGAGGACGAGCGCTTCTACCGTGTCGCCGGGGACTTCCTGGAGATGAGCGACCTCGGCAAGATCGAAATCCGCGAGCGCTGGCGGCGGCGCACGCGATAAAACGCTGGAGGCCCCCATTCCCGCACCCACCCACCCCACCCACGCCCTGATCTTTGCCAACGG
>JAEURB010000178.1 GCA_016788435.1 Anaerolineae bacterium
TGACGAAGACCCTGTCGCCCATACCAGCGAACAACTCGTGCTGAAATACAACCCGGCCTGGACGGGCGCGCGAACGCAGCGCACTGAGCCGCACCCGCCGGAATGGGCCGCGCCGCTCTTCACCCCTCAAAATGTCTTCACCTACGACGTGTGGGTTCCGTTCACGCGGGAAAGCTGGCATGGGCGCATTATCGCCTGCCGCGGTATCGGCGCGTCCTCGCTCACCGATGCCGAAATCGCGGCCTTCGGCGCTGAACACCGCGCTTTGCTGCAATCTGTTCCCGCAGCGTTCGAAATCCTGCACCAGGTGTCGGTAATAGACGTGCGGAAGGTGTAGGCGATAACTCACGCATCGGCAGGCAGGTGCGCCGCCAGCAGTTTGAGATAGAACACCGGGATGAACCATTCCAGCCCCGGCACCGGCGCGAATACCGTCAACAGCAGCGCGCAGCCGATAGCCGTCAGCAGCATCGCCACCCCACGCTGGTTGCGGGTGGGCGAAAAGACAATAATGGCTGCCGCCACCATCAGGAAACCGTAGACAGCCGCGAAGAACGCCCAGTCCCCGGGCCGGAAGAAAATGACCACCATTCCGGCGTGAAAGGCGTGAAGCGCCGTGAAACCGAGTAACTGGCGCGGTCCTTGCCCCGCCCGGTGATACCAGCGGCGCGCAGGCGGCAGCGCATTGGCGATCACCCCGCCCCATAAGTCCAGCGCCAGCACGGCCGCGATCAGGATTTGAAGCGGGCTCCATGACAGTGGGGCGAGCAGGGCATAAGCGACCTGCGCCGCCATCCCGCCCAGCGCCGCGCCGAGGATGAGCGCGTTATCGGCCCGTGTTGCACCCGGCCCGATGAAGGTATCCCATTGGCCAGCTAACCCCGCGCGCGGGGTTGGAATAGGTTGCGCGTCCATCACGCCACCGCCTCCGTCTCACTCAAACGAACTGTACTTCGGCCGCTGGCGCTTCGGGCGCCGCAACTGCGCGCGAACGCCCCGATTTGCATACACTGGGTCTATCGGCCGTCGTGCTGGGAGCCCGGCGCATGAACCTCGGAACGTTCTCGGTCAGTCTGTCAGTGAAAGACCTCGCCGCCTCGCGCAAGTTCTACGAAACGCTTGGCTTCAGCGCCATATTCGGGGATGCCGATCAGGGCTGGCTGATCCTGCAGAACGGTGAGGCCAAAATCGGACTCTTCCACGGCATGTTCGAGGGCAACCTCCTCACCTTCAACCCCACCGATGCGCGTGGCATTCAGCGGGTGCTCAAGGCGGCTGGCATCCCGCTGCTGGCCGAAGCCGACGAAACCACGACCGGCCCGGCGCATCTCACCTTCACCGACCCCGACGGCAATACCATCCTGATTGACCAGCACGTGTGACAGGCATTCAATCACAGAGACACTGTGGCCGCAGAGCGTGAACCCATCTCTGTGCACTCAGTGTCTCTGTCGTTCATCACTGCCTAGCTGCTGGCAAACGTGCTCGTGCCTGCAGCCTCGCCGCCCGGCGCTTTGCCCTTGAACTGGCTCATGTACAGCGTGTAGTAGAAGCCCTTCATCGCCATCAGCTCGTCATGCGGCCCCTGCTCAACGATCTCGCCGCCGTTGATGACGAGGATCTTGGCCGAGTCGCGGATCGTGCTCAGGCGGTGCGCGATGACGAAGCTGGTGCGTCCTTCCATCAGGCGGGCCAGGCCTCCCTGAATCAGCTTCTCGGTGCGCGTGTCTACGTTGCTCGTCGCTTCGTCCAGCACCAGAACTTTCGGCTGTGCGACCATCGCGCGGGCGATGGTAATCATCTGGCGCTGGCCCTGGCTGAGATTGGCCCCGCGCTCGGTCAGCATCGTGTCGTAGCCCTGCGGCAGGTTGGTGATGAACTCATCGGCATTGGCTTCTTTCGCCGCCGCAATGCACTCCTCATCGGTCGCGTTGGCGCGCGCGTATTTCAGGTTGTTCATCACGGTATCGGAGAACAGGAACGCTTCCTGCAGCACGACGCCGATCTGTTCGCGCAGGCTGGCCTGCGACAGCGACCGCAGGTCTTGCCCGTCAATCAGGATTTGCCCGCTGTCAATGTCGTAGTAGCGCGTCAGGATGTTGATGATCGTACTCTTGCCCGCGCCGGTTGGCCCGCACAGGCCGATCTTCTGGCCGGGCAGCGCCTCGAACGTGTTGTGCTTGAGGATGCGGCGGCCCTTCACATAGCTGAACGTCACATCCTTGAACTCGACGTGACCGCCCTTGAACTCGAACGGCCTGGCGTCGGCCGCATCGAGCACGGTCGGCTCTTCGTCGAGGATTTCGAAGATGCGCTTGCCGCCGGCCACCGCCTGGCTGATCTGGCCGAGGCGGTTGGCGATATCGCCCAGCGGCTGGCTGAGAATGGCCGCATAGCCGATGAACGACACAATCACGCCCAGTTCGATTTCGCCGCGCCCGACGAGAATACCGCCGACGAACAGCACGATGGCGATCTGGATGATGACCGACGCCATCAGCACCGGCATGCTCAGCAGCGAGTGGAAATAAGCCTCGCGCCCGACTTCGAACACATTCCCGGCCAGTTCCTTGTTGCGCTCGCCGGCCCATTCGCCGCGCCGGTTGGTGAGGATGACCTTGTTGCCGGCGATGGTCTCTTCCTGAAAGCCGCTGATCGTGCCCAGTTCTTCCTGGAACTTGCCGAACGCAGGCCGGGCGACGCGCTGCAGCGACGACGTGATGTAGAACATCACCGGCAGCGTGGCCAGTACGAAAATCGCCAGTTGCCACGAAATCAACAGCATGGCGACCACCAGCAGCGACAACTGCACGATATCGCGGATGATGCGTGTGATGCCCTCGGAATACATCGTAGACACGGCGTCTGAGTCGTTGACCACGCGGCTGAGCAACTGGCCCAGCGGCTGGCGGTCGAAGAAGCTCAACGACAGCCCCTGCATATGGTCAAACAGGGCGCGCAGTTGGCGCACCGCCCCATCCGCCGCCAGGTTGGCGAAGTCACGCTCGGAGATGTAGCTGAACGCGATGAAGATGATCATGGCGATGATGGCGTAGATCGTCCACTGCGTCACGCCTGCATAATCGCCAGCCGTGAGCGCGTCGGTGGACTGACCGATGATCCACGGCATCGCCACCAGCCCGGCGGTGGCGATCACGCGCCAGATCATGGCGATATAGAACGGCCGCCGCTTGTCGCCGCCGATCATGTATTCGAGCAGGCGCCCAAGCACCTTGTTGCTGTTATCTTCCGGCGGCGCGTCGGTATCAACTGGGGTCATGGGTTTGGTGCTGGCGGTGGCGCTCATGATTTCACCTCATCGGCCGGCAGTGCGCCAAGCTGTGACTCGTAGATGGATTGATACTGTTCGCTGCGGGCCAGCAGTTCCTCGTGCGTGCCGATGTCGTCAATCGCGCCGTTCTTGAGCAGTACGATGCGGTCAAGCTCGATGACCGCGCTGATGCGCTGGGCGACGTAGAGCGTGGTCGTGCCCCCGGCAAATTCGGGAATAGCAGCCTGCACGCGGCTTTCCGTCGCCACGTCAAGCGCGCTGGTGCTGTCGTCGAGGACCAGAATGCGCGGCTGCGGCGTGAGCGCACGCGCCATCGAAAGGCGCTGGCGCTGCCCGCCCGAGAAGTTGTAGCCCCGCCGGGCCACCGGCGCTTCCCACTGCTGCGGCAGGCCGTCCACAAAGGCGTACGAATCGGCCGCCTTCGCCGCGCCGAACATCACCTCGTCGTCCACATCTGGCGCGCCGAACTTGAGGTTGAAGCGCACATCACCCTGGAACAGCACCGCTTCCTGCAGGGCAATCCCCACTACCTGGCGCAGGTCGTCCTGCGGAATGTCGCGCACATCTATGCCATCAATCGTGAGTCGGCCTTCAGTGACGTCGTAGAAGCGCGGCAGCAGGTTGACCAGCGTGGACTTGCCGCTGCCGGTCGAGCCGAGGAAGCCGATGCGTTCGCCCGGTTCAATCGTCAGGTTCACATTCTTCAGCACCGGTGGGTCGTATTCCCCATCCGGCCGGCGGTAGGCGAAGCTGACATTCTCGAACGCGATGCGTCCCTTCATCTGGCTGCGCTCGACCGGCTTGGCATCTGGCTTGTCCTGCACCGACGGCTCGGTATCGAGTACTTCAAAAATGCGCTCGGCCGAGTTTGCGCCGCGCAGCAGGAAGGGGATAAGCACCGAAAGCAGCGCCATCGGCGTGACGATCAAGGCCAGAAATTGCGTGAACCCGATGACCGTACCCACGCTCAGCGCGCCGCTTTCGACGTAGGGCGCACCGGCCGACAGCGCCAGCGCGCGCGAAAGCTGGCCGATACCCTGCAGCAGCGGCATCATGAAGCCGACGATGAACGCGCTGGCAAAGGTGGCGTTGCGCAGCAGCACCGTTCGCTGCTCAAACTTCTCGATTTCCAGCTTCTCGCGCACGAACGCCTTGACAACGCGAATGCCAGTCAGGTCTTCCTGCACTGCGTTATTGATGTCGTCGAGGGCTTTCTGCCGCTGCTGCGTGGCCTTGAAGATGCGCGGCACCATCACCAGCATGATTAGGATGACGACGACCGCGACGACGAGGATCATCCACGATAATTCGGGCGCGGTGGCCAGCGCCAGTATGAACGCGACCAGCACCATGAACGGCGCGAACAGCATCAGCATCATGCTGAACTGCACGGCGAACGCCACATACGTCACGTCCGTGTTCAGGTTGACCATCAACTGGCCGGTGCGGTGCTGGTCGAAATTGCCGACCGAGAAGCCGGTGATGCGGTCATATAGATGTACGCGCAGCCACCAGGCCGTGCCCTGCGAAAACAAGGTGGCATAGTGCGCCACCCCCGCGAAGCACGCGCCCGCGCCGAGCGCCAGCAGCACCATCAGCACGGTATTGCGCAGCAGCACCTGTGTATTGCCGCCGTTATCAATGCCCACGTTGATAGTTGGCGAAACCAGCGCCTGCGCCAGCATCATCAGAGTCGCCGCGCCCAGCAGCAGCACCTGTGAAAAGATCAGCTTGCCACGGTGCTTCTTGTAAATCGTGAACAGCCGCCCGAAGGCACGCAGTGATTTCATGCCATCATTCCTTCTTTCCGTACTCGCCGGAATAAGAAACCGGGGTTCAGTTTAACCCGAAATGCCCGGTCGTGGTTATAGGTCGAACGAGTTACATCCTCGGCCTCACTTCCGGTTACCTGCCGGCGGCGGGTTCTTGGCGTCAGGTTGCCATCCCCGCCGCTTCGCGTCCATCCAGTCCACCATCCGGCCGCCCTGAACGAGCGCACCTGGTTCACAATGAACGATGGCAGCTTACTGTACGCAGGTTCCGTGGTCCGCTCTTCTGTCCGGCTGTCCGGCACGTTCTTCCCTCAGGCGTCTGTCCGGCCGTTTAGATTCTGTCCGGCCGTCCGGCTTCGTAACAGGTTCACTAACCCTGCCGCATCCTGCCACTCCCTACTCGCAATCGGGCCGGTGCAGGGTGCGCTCACGAGCGCACCGGCTGCTCGACTTTGCACCAGCCCTGGGGGTATGCTTACCCTTGCAGCACGGTGAGGCGCAGCCATGACCGAAGTCCTGTTTGACGAAACCACACGGCGCAAGCTGGAACAAATCATGCTTGCTGCGCCGCGCGTGCGCTCGGGCGCCATCCGGGGCGAACGCCGTTCCTCGAAACGCGGTACCAGCATCGAGTTCGCCGACTACCGCAATTATAGCCCCGGCGATGACCTGCGCCGCCTCGACTGGAACATCTACGCCCGCCTCGAACGCCCGCTGACCAAGCTCTACGAGGACGAGGAAGACCTGGCCGTTTACCTGCTGATGGACGCCTCGGCCAGCATGGGTGGTTCGGGTCTACCCGATCTGCCGCCGGAGTGGGACAAGTTCACCTTCGCCCGCCGTTTGCTGGCCGGGCTGGCTTACGTCTCTCTCGTCTCCAACGACCGGCTGATGGTGACGGCGCTCGGTGGGCGGGGCGGGCAGTTCGGCCCGGCACGCGGGCGGCCCAGCGGCCCCCGTTTGCTTCAGTATGTCAACGGGCTGAAAGCCGAAGGCGCCAACGACCTCAACGCCGTCCTGCGCGACTTCGCCATGCGGCTCGTCCGGCCCGGGCTGGTCATCCTCATCAGCGACCTGTTCGCGCCCAACGGCTTCATGGACGGGTTGGGCGGCTTGCAGGCCAAGGGCTGTGAAATCGTCGTCCTGCATCTGCTCGCGCCCGACGAGATTGAACCGGCGCTCACCGGCGACCTGCGGCTGATGGACATCGAAACCGGCGCGCCGCAGGAAGTCTCGATTGACCCCGGCCTGCGCGAACTCTACATGCGCCGCGTGACCGAGTGGCGTGACAGCATTCGCGCCGAGTGCCGTAAACGGGGCATCCACTATCAGTTTGCCGATACCAGCACCCCCTGGGAGCGCGTCATCCTCACCAGCTTGCGCCGTGAAGGGGTCGTGCGTTAAAGGGCATTTGCAGCCCCGGTATTCCCCGGCTACGCTATACTCACCAGTAGTGGAAAAGCGTATACCAAAATCGAGGCAGGGGGCACAGATGACGCAATCATCGGGTTCTTCCGGAGTTCAGAAGCAGGCGATGGACACCGCCAGCCAGAACATGCCCTGGCGCAAGGATGTCGCGTGGTGGGTCATCCTCATCCAGGCGATTATCCTCACCTTGCTCGGCGCGTACGTGCTGCTGGCTCCTGAATCAGCCGGGCGGGTGGTCATCGGCGCAGCGGGTATCATGCTGCTGATTGATGGCATCATGGCCGCGGTCGGCTCGATGCGTGGCCGCCACGCCGGGCGCGCCAACACGGTCAACGCCATCAACGCCGGCATCGCCATCATTGCCGGCCTGCTGATTCTCATCGGTTTTCTTAGCCCCGGTTTCCTGCCCCCGCAAACCATGTCCATCATCGCCGCGCTGGGCCTGATGGCGACGGGCGTTATCAGCCTGATCCTGATCCTGTTCATGCGTAAGCCGGGCGAGAAAATCCGCTGGCTGCGCGTGCTCGGCCCGCTGGTCTGGATTGGCTTCGGCCTGCTGGTGCTGCTGACCATTTCCAGTTCCAATGACTTCAATCCGCTGCCCATCATCGGCTGGGTATCGCTGCTGATCGGCATCCTGTTGTTTGTGCTCACCTTCTTCCGCTTCAAGGCCTCGAAGGCAGAAGCCGCCGCCGCGAGCGCGGCGTCCACGCCCGCAGCGTCTGCACCGGCCGCTGCACCCAAGCCCGCTGCTCCTGCTCCTGCGGCTGCTGCCCCATCCACTCCTGCGTCTCCGCCCGCAGCGGTTGCTTCGCCTGCGCCCAAGCCAGCCGATCCCGCCCCGGCCGCCCCGCCACCCCCTGCACCCGCCGCCAGTGTGCCACCGGCGGACGAACCACCTGCTGCCAGTTCCTGATCCGGTAACTCTGAAAAGGACGCTCTCATGCCCACTGAATCCGTGAAAAAAGCTCTTCCCTGGCGCGCCGGAGTCCCGGCGTGGATCATGGCGGTGGAAGGCCTGATCATCGCCTTTCTCGGCATGTACATCATTAACCAGCCGGCCAGCGCGACCCGGGTGCTGTTGATCGCGCTGGGGGCCTTGATGCTCTTCAATGGTATTCCCCGCCTTTCCCGCTATTACAGTGGCCCCGCTGAGGGAAAACAGGAAGGCGATCTGCTGCAGGGTTGGTATGGAGCCGCCGTCGGTGGCGCTGCCATTGCCCTCACGCTTCTCGCCGGAGAAGACAGTCTCGCCGGCGTCGTGTTGCTGTTTGGTGTCGCGCTCGTGATTGGTGGCATTCTGGAGTTGTTCGACCGCTTCACCAAGAGCAAGGGCAACCGGCGGTTCGGCCTGTTCATCATGCCGATTGTGCTCATCGTCGCAGGCGTGTCGCTTACGACCTTGCGCGTTTCACAGAATTTGACGCCCGAGCTGATTGGGCAAATTCTGGCCCTGCTCGGATTCGCGCTGCTGGCGCTCGGTTTGGTCCGCGTCTATGGCAACTACCAGAAGCGGCACGAGTTGGATGAAGCCAAGCAACAGCGCGACCAGCTCGATAAGCAGATCTCCGCTGCCGAACAGCCGCCAGCGCCTGCGCCCGCTGCGCCCGCTCCGGCCCCTGCTGCCGCTCCGCCAGCGCCTGCTGTCCCGCCGTCAGCCGACGACCCCGAAGACCCGGCCGTCAAGGCGGCCCTTGAGCCGTAGGCCCAGACGCACAAGACATGCCGGCATACCACAGAAGTACAAAGGACACAGAGGAGATTGGCAACCCCTCTGTGTCCTCAGTGTTTCTGTGCTGAATTGCTCGTGTTTTAGCTCACATAATCGCGCAGGTGGCGGCTGCGGCGCGGGTGGCGCAGGCGCCGCAGCGCCCGGCCCTCAATTTGGCGGATGCGCTCGCGGGTGAGGCCGAACTGCTCGCCCACCTCTTCCAGTGTATGGCTGCGGCCGTTGGCCAGCCCGAAGCGCAGCCGCAGGATCTGGGCTTCGCGCGGGCTGAGAGTACCCAGCAGCGTGTCAATCTTCTCGCGCAGCAGCGTTTCAAACGCGCTCTGTGCCGGGCTGGGCGTGGATTCGTTCTCGATGAACTGGCCGAACTCGCTGTCGTCGTCCTCGCCAACCGGCCGTTCGAGGCTGAGAGGCTGCCACGACACGCGCAGCATCCAGCGCACCTTGCGGATATCCACGTCCATCGCCGTGGCAATTTCCTCAGGCGTCGCCTTGCGCCCGTAATCCTGCTCCAGTTCGCGCGCGGTGCGGTACATGCGGCGGATGCGGTCGCTCATATGCACCGGCACGCGGATCGTTCGCCCTTGGTCGGCAATCGCCCGTGTGATGGTTTGGCGAATCCACCATGTCGCGTAGGTGCTGAAGCGGAAGCCGCGCCGGTAGTCGTACTTTTCGACCGCCTTCATCAGGCCGAGATTGCCTTCCTGAATCAGATCGAGGAACGGCACATCGCGGCTCATATAGCGCTTGGCAATCGAAACGACCAGCCGGGTATTGGCCTTGATCAGTTGTTCGCGGGCCTGTTCGGCTGCGCTGATGGCCATTTCCAGCGCCTCGGCATGAGGGTGATCGGGCTGCGCGCACAGCAGGGCCGCCGCCTCGCCGCCCCGTTCGATGGTCTGGGCCAGTTCGACTTCTTCACTGTTGGTGAGCAGCGGGACTTTGGCCATCTCCTTGAGGTACAGGCCGATGGTATCGCTGGCGATCACCGCCGACTGGTCGTACAGCTCGTCGAGCGGTTCGTCGTCGAAGTCCTCGTCCGCCCCCCCCTCGAAGTCCTCAGCGTCATCCGCGCCGTAGAGCGAATCCTCTTCGTCTTCCGCTTCAAACAGATCGTCGTCGTCCAGGAAGTCATCACTGGCCGCCGGCGCCAAACCCGTGTCGTAAGGAATATCCTGTGCAGTCAAGCGAATCTTCTCCCTCAATCGTAACGAAGTCGGGACGGGTTCGTAATGGAAGGAAGCAAACACCGATGGGGTATGGGTAGCCGTTCTGGCTTTATTCGTCGTTGAGCAGTTCGCGCAGCTTGGCCAGCCGGGGGTCAACCGTATCGTCGCAGGTGTGTGGGCCTTCGTTTAGGTTCGCCCCGCATACCACACACAGTCCCTTACAATCCGGGCGGCAGAGAACACCCTGCGTATCGGCAATCAGCACCTCCTCGCGCAAGAGCGGCGCGAGGTCCAGCATGGCGTCTTCCCCGATACTGAATTCCGCGATAGCCGAAGGGGGATAGGCGAAGAGTTCTTCGAGGCCGAGCGCGATTTCGCGCTGTACCGGCTCCAGACAGCGGGTGCATTCATCTTCGACGCCGATGGTCAGCAGCCCCTGAACGAGAATGCCTTCCTTGGCCCGGCTCAGGCGCAGCCCACCGCGCAGATAGGTGAGGTCCACATCGTCGGCCACCTTCACGGCGGGCACATCGAATTCGGTCTCGTGCGTGTAGCCAGGCCCATGCGCGAGGACAAAGCCCACGTTGAGCTTGAGGACCCGGTTTTTGACGTAACCGCTGGAAATCTGCTTCACGAGCCGCGACACCCATTCTTGCCTGAGCTTGCTTGCGCACGCTTGCTAAACGGTATATGACTTTCAGAAGCGAGTCAATACAATGGCCCGGCCCTCTGAGCGTAAGTGGCTGCTATTTTTTGCAGCTTTTTTACCGGAGAACGTTCCGCCTGCAGGTTTAGTGTGGCACGCGACGGGCCGCATGCTACAATTTGCCCGCGCCTGTGTATGTCTGTAACCCATGCCCGTGATTGAGTTAGGCTCATCATGATCGGTACCCGGCTCGGCCTGTACGAGATCATCGAGGAAATCGGCAAGGGTGGTATGGCGACGGTCTTCCGCGCCTACCAGCCCAGCATCGGCCGCTATGTGGCCATCAAGGTCATTCACCGCTCCATTGCCACCGATGACCGTGCCGTCGAACGCTTTCAGCGCGAAGCCCGGCTGATTGCCCGCCTCGAACATCCTCATCTGCTGCCTGTTTATGACTATGACGGCGCGCACGAGCCGCCCTACATCGTCATGCGCTACCTCGAAGGTGGCACGCTCAAGGATGTCGTGGACAAGGGCGCGCTGCCGGTGGTGGATACCAGCTATCTGCTGCGCCAGATCGCCTCCGCCCTCGATTACGCTCACCGCCAGGGCGTCATTCACCGCGACATCAAGCCGTCGAACCTCATGATTGACTACGACGGCAACGGCTTCCTGATGGACTTCGGCATCGCCCGCCTGTCCAGTTCGGGTGAGGGCTTGACGCAAACGGGCTTCGCGGTTGGCACGCCCGGCTATATGGCCCCCGAGCAGGGCATGGGCATGGACAGCATTGACCACCGGGCGGATATCTACGCGCTCGGCGTCATGGTCTTCCAGATGGTCACCGGCCAGATGCCGTACAGCGCCGAAACGCCGCTTGGCGTCGTTATGAAACACATCAACGAGCCGGTGCCGAGCGCGCGCGCCGTCAATCCGCAGCTGCCTGAACTGCTCGACGCGGCCATCATGCGGGCGATGGCGAAGAAGCCCGAAGACCGCTTCGACACCGCCACCGACCTCGCCGACGAAGTCACGCGCGCGGTTGGCCGGATGACCAGCAGCAACCTGCGGCCCGATACCCTGCGCCGTATCGCCCGCGAGAACGTGGAGACTATCCACCAGCGCCGCTCGGCCAATCAGGTGCAGATTGACGCCACGATGGCGGCCTTCGAGGCCAGCCGCGCTTCGGCCACCCGCGCCAAACCCACCGCGCCGGTTGACCCGAACTCGGCCACCATGACCGAGCTCGGCGCAGTACCGCCGGCCCCCGGCAGCACGCCATCGCCGACACCGGGCGCCACACCCTACGGCACGCCGTCGCAAACGCCGATGGCCACGCCGGCTCAGCCGCCCATGTACACGCCGGGCGGCGGCACACAAACCTCGTCCATTGCGCCGGGCGGTATTTTCGGCAAGCTGGCCGACGAAATGCCGACCGGGATGACCCCCAGCGACCAGCGGGCGGCCCCGCCACCTGGGCCACCGGGCGGGCCGCCTTCCGCGCCTCCGCCGGGCGGGCGCAGCAAACTGCCCCTCATCATCGGCGGCGTCGTTGCGCTGGTCATTATCGGCGTCATTCTGGCGCTCGTCCTCAGCCCGAAGGGGCCAGGCGATGCCGAACTGACCGCGACCGCAGCGGCCGTCACCGGAACCGCTGTCGCGCAGGCTGCCGCCGATGCGGCTGCTCTGGCCACACAGACGGCTGCCGCCGCCGCCAGCCATACGGCCCAGGCTGCCACAGCTAGTGCGCCCGTCACCCTCACCGCCACCGCTGGCCAAACCGACAGCGATGGCGACGGGATACCGGATGCGCTGGAAGTGAGTGAGCTTGGCACCGACCCCAATAACCCGGACACTGACGGTGACGGCCTGCCGGATGGGCAGGAACGCACGCCCAACGGCTGCGATCCGCTCGTGGCCGATACCGACGGCGATGGCGTGCTCGATGGTTTCGAGGTCAACGAGCTCGGCACCGCCTGTGATGACCCCGATACGGATAATGACGGCCTGACCGACGGTGAAGACGCCGCCCCGCTGGCTACCTCCACACCGGCGGGAGCGGTCGAAAAGACCCCTACCGAACCAGTGGAGACGGCCGTGCTGCCAGCCAATACGCCTGCGTCCACCGCGACGCTGGCTCCCAGCAAAACCGTTGAACCCACCACGACGCTCGCTTTCACCGATACCCCGCCGCCCCCCACGGAGACCGGCCTTCCAACGGCGACGCTGACGTCCGAGCCAACCGACACGCCGCCGCCGACCAATACGCCCACGCCCGCCACTCCCATTGCGATGGCGTCGCGTCAGTTGACGCTGCGCGTCGGGCCTGGTTCGCAGTATCCGGCGATGGGCTCGATTCCGCCCGACATTCCGGTGGACATCATCGGCATCAGCGAGGATGGCGTGTGGTATCTGGTCGCTCTGCCCGATGGCACCCAGGGCTGGCTGGCGCTGTCGCCCTTCATTGACACGTCTGGCAACCTGAACGTCGCGCCGATTGTGCAGCCGCCGACCGATACACCCACGCCGCCGCCCACCGACACGCCGACAGCCACGCCGACGGATACTTTCACGCCGTCGCCAATCCCGACGGATACGCCAACCGAAACGCCGACCCCGCCGCCGACCAATACCGAGGTGCCGCCCTCGGCGACGCTGCGCCCGCAGTTCACCGAAACGCCGGTTCCGACCGAAACGCCGGTTCCCACCACTACGCCCGAGCCGCCGGCCGAAACCCCGACGCCGGCCATCACCGCGTCCTTCACCTGGGCCGCAGTAGACGGCAACCCGCTGGCCATTCAGTTTACCGACCAGTCGGTCGGCCAGATCACCGCCTTCCGCTGGGACTTCGGAGATGGTATGACGGCCGCCCAGCGCAATCCGCTGCATACCTTTGCCGCCCCCGGCGACTACACCGTGCAACTGCTGGTGGGTGGGTTGGGCGGAACCGCCACCTATTCCGAAACCATCTCCCTGGGTGGCGGCGTACTACCCACCGCACCGCCCACCGAGCCGCCGGTTGAACCGACGCCGGCCAGCCTGACCTCCGGCGCTTTCCCCTACATCGAGGACTTCCAGGCGGCGGATGCGCTCGCCGAGTGGGACTTCGACCCAGGTGCATGGCAGGTTGTAACCGACAGCGGCGAGAACTACCTGGCCGGGCAAGGGTCGCTGCGCCAGCCCGCCGTCGTCATGGGCCGCGCCCAACCTGCCTGGCTCAATCCCGACGTTCAGGATCTGATGTTCCGCTTCCGCTTCAACCTGGACCCGCAAGCGGCCGGAATGCGAATCGTCTGGCACTACACGCCGCAAAGCTATCGCGTGCTGGAGCTTTACCCCGGCATGATGAGCCTGCGCCGCGAAGCGCCGGCCGGGGCCGATGTCTTCACCCGCGAGCCGGAACGCATCATCCAAACCATCAGCGCCCCGATTCAGGGCAATCAGTGGTACGAGGCGATGATCTGGTCAGCCGGTGACCGCGTCTATGTCTATCTCGACGGCGCGCTGATGATTTCGACGGTGGACGCGATTCAGCCGAGTCTCAGCGGTGGCCAGGTGCTGCTTCAGGTCAACAATCAGTCGCGGCCGATCCGCATTGACGACCTCGAAATCATGAGCCCCGACCCGGCCAGCAGCGGGTTCACCGGCGGCACGCTGCCGCCTAATTGGGTTCCTAATGACCCGTCGAAGGTGCAGATCACCGATGACGGCGCGCTTCAGATGCAGGGCAGCGTGACTATCAGCCCGCAGTTGGCGCAGCCGCTCGGCAATATGCTGTTCCTGTGCAGCGTCAACAGCGAGCAGGGCGGCTACATCATCCGCCTGCGCGAGAGCGGTGAAGGTTCGGTGCAGCTGCGCGCCGATGGTGGCAACCTTTGGATCGAACGCCTGCTGCCCGATGGCACTGTCGCCAGCTCGGAACAGGTTTCGAACTTCTACAATCGCAACCGCTGGGAGCTGCTCGAAATTGAGCTGATCGGCGAGCGGATGGTGTTGAGCCGTGACGGCGCGGTGCGCTTCGACGGCACAGTCGCCGATGCGCCTCCATCTGGTGGCATCTCATTCGAGGCCCGCACCCCCACCGACATCTTCCGCCTCGACTACTGCATGTTCGCCCCCACGGCCGCCGTCAGCAATGTGGACAGCCGGCCATATTACGCCGAGCGCGACCGCGCCCTGGCCCGGCCCTTCCGCGAGCTGCGCAGCGACTTCAGCGACGATTTCAGTGACATCTTCCGCACCGACGACTGGTGGCAGGATGGCCAGCAGGCGGCCGGCGCGTTCCAATTCAACCCGAACGTGGCTGAACACCAGCGCTACCTGCAAATGTCCAACTCCGGCCGGCCCACCTGGCGCCTGATGCGCGATGTGATCGGCGTCGAGGTGTTCGAAAGCGGCAGCAGCCTCGAACGCTCGACCGACATCTATACGACCGTCGAGGTGCGCTTCCCTGAAGACTCGCCTGAGGGGACGGCCTGGCTGATGGCGCGCGCGCTGCCGACGATCACCGGCGCCGACTTGCAGGGCTACCGGCTCGACCTGACGCAGAACGCCGACGGCACGCAAACCGTGACGGCCCGCTACATCAGCCCCACCTTCTCGGAAGTCTATTTCGAAGGGCCGGTTCCCGCTCTGGCCGATGGTTCGCTGCCCGAATGGACGACGCTGGAAATCCTGACGCTGGACGACAAGGTCGCGTTCTTCGTCAACGGCGTGTTCGTGGCCGCCGCCGATGGTTCGCTGCAGTTGGGCGGCACCATGGCGCTCGGCGTCGAGCCGGGCACGACCGCCAATTTCGACACGCTCGAAGTGCGCGACACCTCACCGCACGATGAATAAAAAAGACGTGCTGAGTGCTGAGTAAAAGCAACGCCAGCTTGCTCTGGAACTCAACAAAAAACACTGAGCGCGGAGAACTCCTCCGCGCTCAGTGTGACCACGGCGCTCTTCATCGCCTCGATTCTCACTCAGCACTCAGCACTGAGTATTCAGCACTTCTCTCCCTACAGCGCTACTTCGTCCTGCCGGCCATCGCGCAGGTCGAATACCGCCGAGCGCAGTTCTTCCGCCCCGCTCAGGCCAATGGCGCTGATCTCTGATCCAGCCGAGCCTGCCGAGCTGATCTGAATATCGCCGTGATTGAAGATCCGCCCAAAGAACGAGCGGTTGAGCGTGACATCGGTCACATTCGTCAGCAGTACCGACGTTTCGTTCTGGCTCGTCCAGGTGCCACGCTGCTGCACCACGCGGCGCGTCGTCAGGTCAATCTTGTTGTGGCGGTACACCGTCCAGTACCAGATGCTCAGGGAAACGATAGCCCGCCACCAGAAGCCGAAGCGAGCCTTCGATTCGCGGTAGGTCTTCAGGTGGCGCTCAGGGGCAATGGCTGGCTGCTCCGGTATGGGGGCCGGTGCTGGCGGTGCGGAAGGCGGCTGTTGAGACATGGCGAGTCCTGTTCGTTGCGGCAACGTTACTTCTGATTATAGGCGAAACCGGTAGCACACGTCGAAAGCGCAGCGCGCCGCCATTCCGGCAAGGGGCGGCGGCGTGGTATGCTAGGCGTTCCATTGGTGTACAGGCAGGGAGAGTTCGATGAACAGGCGTCGTTGGCTGACTATACTGTGCGTGGCCCTGCTGCTGCTGGTTGCGCTGCCCGTGCTGGCTCAGGACCCCGAACCGGCCGCCGGGCCGCTCGATGGAATCCTCAACTTCTTTGGCATCACGCCCGACATGCTGGAAGCCGCCAGTCAGCCGGTTTCGGCCGAAAATGACCTGGGCGCGCTGCTGGCTACCCTGCCGCAGTGGCGCACCGAAGATGGCGCGTTCGTCATCGGCCCCGAAGACGCTCCCTTCACGCTGGTTGAGTTTGCCGACTGGGCCTGCCCGCATTGCATCACCTACGAACGCGAAACGGTCACCACTTTCCTGCGCGATCATGTAGCAACGGGCCAGGCCGCCTTCGAGTTCCGGCCTTTCCCGACCGCCGGTGGTGATACGACAGTCGCGGCCATTCAACTACTCGAGTGCGCCGAAACGCTGCATCCGGGCGCTTTCTGGTCAAGCTACACCACGCTTTACGAGATGGCGGCTGCCGGCGCGTACAACGTGGACACCATCATTCAGATGTTGACCAGCCGCCTCGAAGTCACCCGCCAGGACCTCGTGAACTGTGTGATGACCTGGAGCGAGAATAACGAGAAGCCGATGCAGATTCAGACCGACTACGAATTTGCGCTGGCCGCCGGTGTGACTGGCACGCCCTCGGTGCTGGTGCGTTTTGACGGTGGCGAGGCGCAGCCGCTGGAGTGGGAAGGCCAGACCTGGAATCAGGGTGGCGTGCCACTGCAGATTCTCAGCGCCGTCATCGCTTCGGTGCAGCCAGAGTAACCACGCATCCAAATTTGAACCATGCAGAAGGGCGGCCCGCAAGCCGCCCTTTTGCATTACGCTGCCGTCGCTTGGCGCACCTGCCCGCCGCGAGCAACTTCGCGGGAAAAGGCGCTCGCTTCCTCCATTGTATGGAAGCAGGCATAGCTGGCTGAGACGCCGATCAGGTCGAAAGCGGCGGGAGGGATTTGTACACAGTGAAGTTGCACGCCCTGATTGAACAGTTCCAGAAACTCGCCGGGGGAAAGAACCTGCCCGTAATAGGCATAGGTGGGGTAAAGAACTTGCCACACTATGGCCGCCGACAGCAAAAGGAGGGCGATCAGCACGCCCAGCGCGATGGTCCGCACGACTTGCTTGTGATTGGTTTCGCGCGCCATCGTGGACTCCCCTGTTTTCAACCAAACTCTCCTGAATCGTCCGTCACGCTTCCTCTATTGTAGGATGATGGGGGGAGTAAGTACGGTTATTCTCGATAGCTGAGCAAGGGCTGTACGGATTTGCAGGGGAGAACCCTCTTCACTCTCTCTCTCAGTCCGCATCATTCCTGTTCTCGATTGACGGCGAGTGGGCCGTATCGCACGATTGGCGCGCGGGTTTTAAGCTTAAGAGGCCGCATAGTGCCGGTCTTGCCGTATACTGAGAGTTACGGGGTCGTTAGCGCGGGTATACCGGCGATGAAACGGGCGTTTCGGATTGCGGTGTGGCTGGCCATGCTCGGCATGGTGTGGAGCGCGTGCCTGCCGGTGCAGGCACAGGCGGGCGAAAGCTGCGCGGCCGGCAGCCTGCTCGAAGCGGGTATCCATCAGGGCACGCTCGAAGTCGCTGGTCAAACCCGTGACTACCTGCTCTACACGCCGCCATCGCTCGACCTCGCGCAGCCCGTTCCGGTTGTGTTCAGCCTGCACGGGTTCACGTCCAATTCGCTTCAGCAAATGGGCCTCACGCATTGGAACGACCTGGCGGACGAGAACGGATTCCTCGTCGTCTATCCGCAGGGACTGGGCTTCCCCAGCCGCTGGAACGCCGGCCCGGTGGGGAATCGGCGGCTCGGACAAGCCGATGATGTGAGTTTTATGCGCGCACTGGCCGATGAGATGGTTCGCACCCGCTGCGCCGATCCGGCCCGCCTGTATGTGAATGGTATGTCGAACGGCGGTGGCATGGCCTACCGGCTGGCCTGCGAGGCGGCCGACGTGTTCGCGGCTTTTGGCGGCGTGGCCGGCGCGTACTCGCCGCTGCTGGACTGCAACCCGTCGCGGCCTGCGCCCTTCCTGTTCTTCCACGGCACGGCCGACCCGCTCGTGCCGTTCGAAGGCGGCCAGGGTTTTCCGGATATCCCAGCGTTCGCTGCGGACTACGCCGGGCGGATCGGGTGCGGCGAAGACACCGTCCCGCAGCCTGAGCAGGGCAGTGTGAGCGGGGTGTGGTACGAAGATTGCAATGACGGCGCCGAAGTGGGCCTGATCGTCATCGAAGATGGCGGGCACACATGGCCCGGCGGAGCGCGGCTTCTCCGGTCTATTCTCGGCGAAACGACGCAGGACATCAGCGCCAGTGCGGCGCTTTGGGCGTTCTACCAGGCGCACGCGCTGAATGAGTGAAAGAGATGACGTGATGAGCGACCGGCACAACTTCTTTCTAGTCATCGAAGGGCTGGACGGCAGCGGCAAGAGCGAGATTTCGCGCCGCCTGGCCGAGCTGATGCGCGCCACGCTCGACGACCGCGTCATGCTCACCTTCGAACCGCACGACCCTTCGGCCGCCGGTCTCTATATCCGCCGCGTACTGCGCAAGAAGATTCTCGTCTCGTCGCACACGCTGGCCCTCGCCTTCGCGCTCAACCGTGCCGACCATAACGAGCGCGTCATCGGCCCGTTCCTCGAACAAAACAGCGGCCCGCGCCTGGTGATGTGTGACCGCTACGTGCTGTCGTCGCTCGTCTACAACACGTCACACGATCTGCCGATGCAGGCGGTTTGGGATTTGAACAGCGGGGCGCGGCGGCCTGATCTGACGCTCTTTCTCGATGCCTCGGCCGAAATTTGCTACGCCCGCATGGGTTCGCGCGGCGGCAACCGTGAGCTTTTCGAGAGCAATCTTGCCGAATCGCGCGCCCACTACTTCGACGCCATCGGCTTCCTGCGCCAGCATGGTGAGCAGGTGGTGGTGGTGGATGCCAATCCGGACCTGCTGACGGTTATCAACAGCATCATTGACGTGCTCAAAATGACTGGCCCGCGCTGGTTGACGCTGCAAAAGCTGATGTTCCTCGAAGCGACTGCGCCGGCTCTGGTCGCGCCTCCCCCGCTGGAACTGGATCGCTGGATGCGCGATTTCGTCGAACGCTACAGCGCGCCCGTACTGGCCGAGGCCGAGCTGGATGACGGCGTGCGGCGGCTCGTCGCCAGTGAGGTCAACAGCCTGTCGCTGGACGAGCTGACCGCGCTGATGATGAACTTCCTCCAGGTAGACCGCCGCTACCGCTTCGAGAGCGCGTGGCCCGGCCAGCCGATTGATTACACCATCATCCGGCAGGGCGGCGAAACCGGCGGGCTGGTCATCCTGCAGGACGAGCGGCGCTGGGAAGGCGTGATGCGCGCGCTGGAGAGCGAGTTCATCGCCCCGCACTACAGCATCCGGCGCGACAGCATTCAGTTCCTGGTGGCGCTCGATCCAGCGCACGCAGGCGAAGAAGTGGCGCAGTTCGTGCCCGATACCGGAAGCGTTCCGGTCGAGGTCTACGGGCGCGGCACGCTCATTCAGTACTTCACACGCTACATCACGCGCCGCGTGATGGCTGAACTCGCCGGGGCCAGCGAACCGCCGCAGTTGAGCATGCCGCTGCCAGACGGCAATCCACTGACCGATGACTGGTCGCTCGCGGCTGCTGCGGCCAGCCCTGCCATGATCGAAGAAGCGCCGCCCGCGCCCGAACCGCCGCCCGTGGACCGGCATTCGCGCACCGCCACGCAGGAAATGTGGCTCGTCCAGCAGGATTACGTGCCCGCCCCTGAGGAATATCTGCCGGTGGCAGGCGGCTATTATCAGGAGCAGGAAGGCTACGAGCCGCTGGCCGAACCGCTGGCCGGATTAGGCGGCGGCGAAGATGATGCCGGCCCGGTCTTCGAGCCGCCGGTGATGGACTATGATACGGGTGAGTTGCTAGCCGTGACCGAAGAAGCGGCCGCGTTGCCACCGGAAGCCGAAATGCCGTGGGAGGCTGCTGTATCCCCCGGCCCGGCCAGCCCGTTCGCCGCCGAGGCAGAAGCATATTCCTTTGTGCCGCCGCCGGAAGCCGAATTGCCGTGGGAGACTGCTGCATCCTCCAGCCCGGCCAGCTCGTTCGCCACCGGGGCGGAAGCGTATTCTTTTGTGCCGCTGCCCGAATCCGAACTGCCGCTGATGCCCACCGATATTGATACCGGTGAGGATGTCTATTTGGCCGGAAATGGCTTCGCGCCGCAGGAGGAAAGCGTCAGCGAAGAGCTGCCGCCGTCGAAATGGGACACCCGCGACGACATGGCCGCGCTCCAACTCGATTACAGCGAGGAGGAAGAGATGTCGTTCAACGCCACCGATCCGTCCGCTGCGCCCGAAGCGGCTTATGATCACGACTTCAGTTTCGATATGCCCGCCCGCGAAGGCGACCCGCTGGCCGAAATCTATGCGGCGACTGCCGTCACCCAGGCGGAAATGGACGCCATCGCGGCGCTCTATCGCGGGCTGAACGATTCCCATCGCCCCCGCTACGACGAGCCAGATGCCACGCAGGACGAGGAAATGGGGTAGGGCTGGCTTTGCCGTACGTCAGCTGATTGAAGGGGGCGCACACTCGTGCGCCTCTCTTCGTCTGGTCTGCGCCGCCTTTCCGTCAGGCAGCGAGCCGCTGGCATACGTTATGCTGAAGCAACGGGCCGCGAGGCCGCTTCTGATGTTTGAGAACCTGGGAGAACGCAAATGCAGCGCCTGTTTCTGGCTGTCCTGTTCGGATTTACACTCTTACTGGGTATCGTCCCGGCTGCCGCCCAGGGCGAAAACCTGCTGCAAGACCCCGGCTTCGAGGGGCCGTACGTCAATCGTGGCCGCTCGACCCTCAATACTCCCGCTGCCTGGCCGCTGTGGGCTGACGCGCCAAGCGGGCATGAGTGGCAGGGCCGCACCGACCTGATCTACGCCTTCCCGCACACCACTGCGCCGCAGGTGCTTTCCTTCCCGTCATCGCTCAATATCAACGGCGGCTTTGTCACCTTCAACGCCGGCGTGTTCCAGCAGGTCGCCGTGCCTAACCGCGCCAACCTGCAGGGCAGCGTCCAAGCCTGGATTCAGACCTGTAACTCCCGCGACGCCAACAACGTCTTCAATGGTCAACCCTGTGGCTCGTCGGCGGCATCCGAGGCCTTTGTGCGCGTCGGGATTGACCCGAACGGCGGTACCGACCCCTATGCCCCGGCTATCATCTGGGGCCCGTGGATTGCCCCGCACGACCGCTGGGAGCAGGCGAATGTGAATGCCACCGCCAACGGCAGCGCAGTCACGTTCTTCATCGCCACCACACAAAGCTGGCCGGCCGATTTCAACAATCGCTGGTTTGACAACGCCTCGCTCACCGTCGGCGGGCCGGGCGGCCGTTCCCCAGCCGGCAGCGCCGCTACAGGTGGGGGCAGCGGTGCCGCCCCCGCGCCCCGGCCTACCGCGTCTGTCCCCGTCCGCCAGGCCCCGCAGCCAGACGGCTCAGTGGTGCATGTCGTGGCGGCCGGCGATACGCTTAGCGGCATTTCGATTGCTTACGGAGTTCCGGTCGCGACCATTCTGGAACTGAACAATCTGACTCCCGCCGATACCCGGCGCATTCGCATCGGTCAGCGCCTGCTGATCATCCCGGCGTAATTCAACCGGCTTCCGTCACCCCTCCTTGCGCAGCGGGGAGGGGTTACACCGGGTTGAGCAGCGGCTGGATGAGCAGGCCCATCGCCAGCGTGGCGCTTGCCCCGACCAGGATGCCGGCCATCACCTGACGGACGGAGTGCCGCCGCAGGCGCACACGAGCAATGCCGACCACCAGGATCAGCGGGGCGCACAGCAGGAAAACCTGCAGCCCAAACAGCACGCCAAGTGTGAAAACGGCGCTCGTGATGCTCATGGCGTGCATGCTGATCTTCCAGCGCGTGGTGAACACCAGCATCAGGAACATCTGCACGGCCGTGAAGACGGTGAAAAGTGCCATCAGTTGCGGGGCGTTCAGCGCCAGCATGACGATAAAAGCCAGCCCCGCGCCGATCAGGGAAACCGCATACGGCTTCATCCGCTGTTCGCGCAGGTTGACATGCAGGTCGGAAATTCGGCCGCGCCATACCTCGAACCCGATATATCCGGCCGGCAGCAGGCACACCAGCGCTACGTAGATCAGCGCCCACGGCAGCGCCGCCTGCAGCGAGCCGGTGGCCCGCAGCGCCATCGGAACGGCCAGCGCCCCCCACACAACCGGGGGACTGAGAATGTCGGATAGCACGCGCGCCCACTTGGGGTGCTGGTCAGAATCGTTCGCCACGGAAGGCCTTTTTGAGGCAAATTGCGCGTGCCATTTTAGCATAGATCACGGTCAGAGGAGACCGGCCCTGCCTGGCTGATTCAGCGCCATTCCGCTGGGGTCAGTTCACGTCATCCACATTGGCGGCCGTGATCACCGGCCCGGGCGGCACAATCAGTGTTTCCGGCATGGCCGCACCGGCCAGCAGCCGAATCGTGGCGTTGATGGCTGTGCGGGCGATCATCTCGCGGTCAACCGAGACCGAGGCGCGCAGAAAGTGACCCTGCCGGATGTACTCGCGGGCCAGCGCTTCACCGTCCACGCTCGAAATCGCGACGGTAGCCGGGTCAATGCCCGCTTCTTCAAGTGCCTGAATCGCGCCAAATGTCCCGGCATCGTTGAGGCTGAGGATGGTGTTGAAGTCGAGGCCTTCTTCGAGCGCCGCTTTGACCGATTCGTAACCGAGTTGCCGCGTTCCGCCCAGGCGGCTATCCACCACCACACTGTCCGGTGCGATTTCCAGCGCGCCGGCGCGCAGACCGTTCACCCGGTCCACGATGATCTCCATTTCCGGGTAATCCAGAATGAGGATCCGCCCCTGCCCCTCGAACATCTCGTTAATAAAATCGCCCCCGGCCCGCCCCGCTTTGATGCCCATTTCATAGTCGTCGCCTGAAATCAGAACGCCGCCAAAACTGGGGATATTGGCCGCCAGAAAGACGATGGGAATACCCGCCTGCTGTGCCGAGGCGAGCGCGCCGGTAAGGAGTGTGATATCCAGCGGGCACACAATGAGCGCTTCGGCGCCGTCCGTTCGCGCTCGTTCAATCAGCGTAATCTGGCGGTAGGGGTCCTCGCCGCTGTCGTAAACGCGAAAATCCAGCCCGTGCTCCAGGGCCAGATCACGCATCTCGCGAATCTGCGTCGCATGGTATTCGCTGTCCTGCGTGCAGGCGATGTTGGCGATGAACCCTTGATCGCCCAACGAGGTGATAGCCTGCGCCATTTCCGCCGAGGTGGGAATGATGTCAATGGCCAGACCCACCGATTCCGGCACGCTGGTCGGGTGGCTGATCACGCTTGCCGGTTGATTGCTCCGCGCGGCCAGCCCGATCACGATCAAAGCCAGCACCAGCCCGGCGGCCGCCAGCCCCACCCACAGAACCCGGCGGCGCGCGGGTTTAGGCGGCTCCCCGGCCCGCTGCGCGATGGCGGTGGGCGGTGTCCCGGCGGCCACCTCAGTGGTCTCACTCACCGGCTGGGCTGGCGCGCTGACCGGGATGGCCGGGCTGGAACTCGTATGCGCCGGCCGGCCAAGCGCCGCGTTCAGCGCCTGAATCATCTCGTCAATGGTCTGGTATCGGTCAGCAGGCCGCTTCTGAAGCGCCTTGAGGATGACTTCCTCGATGGCGGCCGGCAGCTCAGGGTCGAGCTGGCGCGGCGGCACCGGCGCTTTCTCCAGATGGTCGTAGATGATCGCCGCCATGTTGGTGTCGCTGCTCTCGAACGGCGCTCTACCGGCCACGATGTGATAGAGGATGACGCCCATACTGTAGATGTCAGAGCGCGGATCGAGCGTTTCGCCGCGCAGTTGTTCCGGTGACATATAAGCGGGCGTGCCGACGATATGCCCGTCGCGCGTCAGCTCGACCGAACTTTCCATCAGCTTCGCCAGCCCGAAGTCGGTGAGATAGGCGTTGCCCGTGTCGTCGAACAGGATGTTGCTTGGCTTCAGGTCACGATGGATAACGTTGTGCCGGTGAGCATAGGCCAGCCCGCGCGCCGCCTGCGTGAAGATATCAGCGCCGCGCTCGCGTTCCGGCGGGCCGCTGCGCAGCAGGTCGGCCAGCGTTCCCCCGCGCAGCAGGCGCATGGCAAGGTACGCGAAATCGCCGTCAATGCCGTAGTCAATGACGGGCAGAATATGAATGTGTTCGAGGCTGGCGATCAGGTTGGCTTCCTGCGCGAACCGGCGGCGGAACTCCTCGTCCTCCGCCGACACCCCGTCCAGCCGAATCACCTTGAGCGCGACCGCGCGGTTCACGGAAGGTTGCAGCGCCCGATAAACCGTCGCCATGCCCCCGCGCCCGATACGTTCTTCGACTCTGAATCCGGCAATCTGGCTGCCGGTGATCAATTCCTGCTGCATGGCTGCTCTGAAAAGGTGCAGTGCTGGATTGCGCGTGTGGGCGCGTAGTGTAACACTGTGAGGAACGACGAGGCCACTTTCTGTGGCTGTTACACGCGGTGTCTTCGTTCGCGGGGCAGCGGGTGATAACAGGGTCAATACGGACTGGCAATTGGCCCGTAGCTGGCAATTGCCTGCTGCCCACTTTCGCGGGCATGACAGCGTGGGGCAGCGCATCAGGGCTGTTGCAAAGTCACCGGGAAAGGAAAAACTCAAC
>JAEURB010000206.1 GCA_016788435.1 Anaerolineae bacterium
GTTCCCAGTCGAAGGCCGCCTTGGTATCCACGTACGGCTGGTTGGGGGCATTCTTGATGGAGGTCAGGATGCACCTCCGGCCCTTACCCCTAACCCCTCTCCCTCAGGGCGAGGGGAAGAAGTGGCAGTGCGCGTCAGGACCGGGTGCGGCGTGCTGAAGCCGTACTGGTCGAAGAAGGTCTCGATCTCCTCGGCGTGCAGCTCTTGCTTCGCCATCAGCAGCGCGATCAGCGCCTCGCCCATTTCGCGGTGCAGGCGGAAGGCCATCCGCACCTCGTCGAGTATCGTGCGGAACGTCTCTTCCATCGCCTCGCGCATCTCGCGGCTGGGGTTGAACCCGTCGGCGTCGCCCATCGAAGTGCCAAGCGGCCCGAACATGCCGGCGTTGGCCATCTGGTACAGCACGGCGCGAATCTGGCCGAAATCACTGCCATCGCCCCAACCGACGCCCACGCCGAGCGTTTGGAAGCCCTCGCCGCAGAACTCCATCTCACCAGCCTTACCGCCGACGGCCACGCGCAGGCGGTTCATGAGCTGGTCGTAGGTGCTCAGGGCGAAGTCGTATTCCTCATTGGCCGGGTAGAACTTGACGTACCCGTGCGCGCCGCCCTGCCGGATAATCGTGATGCGGGCGATGCGGAAGGCCGGCATGAACAGCCGCACGGCGATAGCGTGGCCGGATTCGTGAGCAGCCAGCCGGTAGCGGTCTTCTTCCTTCATGTTCTTGATCGGCGTGCGCACGCCGTATTCGTGTTCGGGCTGCGCCTGCCGCACATCCTTGATCGTCATGTAGGTGCGGCCGTCGAAGAAGGCGTAACGCAGCGCCTCGTTGAGCAGATACTTGAGGTCGGCCGGTGTGTAGAACGGCGTCTCGCTGGCCAGGATGACCGGGTCAACGCTTTCGTCGTGCGCCATCTTCGACAGGTAGTACTCGATGATGTCGCGGCGGCCTTCGAGATCGGGCGCGTCAATGCGGATCTTCTTGTCGAAGCGGCCGGGGCGCAGCAGCGCCGGGTCGAGCGCCTGAATACGGTTGGTCGCGCCAATCGTCAGCAGACGGCGGCGTGGCTTGGGCGGGTTGCGGCGCAGGAAGGTGCGATAGAACCAGGTGCGTTTGCGCGCCCACCAGCCGTGTTCGAGCGAGAAGCCGCTCATCTCGATCAGCAGCGTCGAAAGCAGGCCGCTGCCCCCGCCCATGCCCATCCCGCCCATCATCATCGGCAGGATGCTGGATGCCTTGGTGGTTTCGGCCACGCCGCTGCGCGAACCGATGGCGTCAATCTCGTCAATGAAGACGACCGACGCGCCATATTCCTTCGAGGCCTTGCGCGCCTTGCGATACAGGTTGGCGACCTTGAGCGGGGCGATGCCCATGAACATCGAGTTCATGGATGAGGCGTCCACGTAGAAGAACGGCACACCGGCTTCGGTGCTGATGGCCTGCGCCAGCCACGTTTTACCAGTGCCAGGCGGGCCTTCGAGCAGCAGGCCATTCAGTGGCTCGCCGCCCGCTTCTTCGAACACGCGCACGCCGCGCAGAAGCTGCACCACCTGCCGGGCCTGATCGAGGATTTCGGGCTGGCCGCGATAGTCCCTGAAGCTCACACCCTCCGCCCCCGGCCAGATGGTGTACATGCGCGCCCGGCCGAGAAACCAGAACATAGCCACGAACTGGAACATAATAAAGAAGGCCGCGAAGATGAAACGGCCGAGGAATTGCAGCGGCACCTGCAGCGCGCGCATGACATCGGCGTTGGTGAGCGCCGCAACGATGATCACGATGAGCAGCACCGGCAGCCAGATTTTGCTGATGAAACGGCGGATGCGGCGGGGCAGGGTATTCCGGCGCTGAACCAGCGTCTTTTCCTGCTCCCAGGCGTAGCGAGGCGGCGGAGCGGCGGGCGGCTGGGCGGGCGGGTTGGCTTTAGCGAGGCTCATGACTCTATCCCCGGCGAACGGACGAGCGGACGGCGGCCGTGAACCTCAGCCGCCGGTGGTGAGCATAAACAGCGGATGATTGGGCTGGCCGGTGTAGAACTCGGTTTGCTGCGGCCGTTCGTAAGAGAGCGTGCCCTGCGCGATCAGGTCGAAGAAGGTGGAGAGCGAGCGTGTACCGGCGAGGTAGGCGGCGGCTGCCCCGCGTTCGATCTCGGTATCGGCGGTGACGATGCCAACGAAGCTCTGGCCGTTGTCGAGCGTCGTGATGCTGGCCGGTTGCATCAGCCGCACGCGCAGCAGGTCGGACCCTTCGCTATCGAGCATCGTCCCTTGCCAGGTCAGTTCGATGGCGCGGCGCAGTGAATCGAGCTGCGCGATCTGGCCCTGCTGCGAACCATCACTCTCCGGCGGGCGGAAGAGTAGCGCCACGTTGAACAGGCGGTTCTCGTCATCCTTGCGGATTTCGATGATGTCCACGTCACCACTGGCAGCCTCGATACGGTCGGCGGCGGCGAACAGCGTCGGGTCGGTCGCGCCGGTCTTGTCGGCCATCACCAGGTCGAGCGCGGCGACGGTTTGATTGACCGCACCAGCCGCTTGCGGGTCACGGCCGAGCAGCACCTGAAGACCGGGCAGCGAGTCGCAGCCGGCCAGCACCAGCGAGGCGAGGATGAACAGGAAGAGGGCGGTTCCCCGGCGCATGGCGAATCCCTGCCAATCGTCAGACTAGGCGTGCGGGGCGCAGCGCGCGGGCGCGCAGGCGTGGGACGAATGCGATTGCCTTCATCGCATCACGTTAACATACTTCGACTTCCGATGAAATGAATCTCTGCAAAGACGATAGGCGGATACTCCTCGTGCCGGCCTCAACGTTCTTGAGGCGGAAGTGATTCGAGAGGGCTTCCAGGGCTTTCTGCAACGCCGGAATATCGCTGCTGAATGTTCGCCAGATTATCTCTACACGCAGGTCTTCCAGCGTGAGGGGGGTGGTGGCGGGCGCGTTACTCATCGTGCAGCCTCTGACTGGCCGTATGGCTTGATTCTACTGCGAACCGCTGGCTTTTGGGGCGAATGCCGCACCCAGCCGCCCTACGCCTCGTCGCGGGTTTGCACGAAGAGGGCGCGCTTCTCGCCGGGCAGCGTGTAGTCGAAGCCGCACGACTGGAAGAAGCTGTCGGACGAGGTGATCGCCATCACTTCCAGAACTTTCCGCAGGCGGGCGCGCTCGACGCAGGCGTTGACCAGACGGCGGCCCACGCCCAGCCGCTGCGCCTCACGCGAAACGGCCAGACTGCGAATTTCGGCCAGCTTGGGGGAGTAGATTTCGAGCGCCGCGCAGCCGATGATTTCGCCGTCGCCGGTGGCCGCCACGAAGAAATTGGGCAGCAGCTCGTCAATCTCGTTCAGCGTGCGCGCCAGCAGCTTGCCCTCGTCCACATAGCTCTGGATCAGCAGGATAATCCCGGGCACATCTTCGGCGCGCCCGGCGCGAATAGTGAAGGCTGTCGTCATGTCGCTTTTCGCCGCCAGAAGAGGAAGTTGCCGATTTGCACGTCGCGTTCGTAATTATAGATCAGCCAGTCGTTGAGTTCCTCATACTCCTGAAGCAGCGTATTCGAGTCTTGGTGGCTGCCCGTCACCCACGGCATGTAGTCCGCTTGCAGCACGGCGACATAAGGCGGCAGCGCGGCCCACAGAACGTCCACGTTCTCCTGCCGCCATGCGGCCGGATACCAGTCGGCAACCAGCGGGAACTGGAAGATGAAGGGGGTGGGCGGGTTCAAATCGGTCAGATAGTAGATCTCCGGCCGGAAGCCCCACACGTAGAGCGAGTCGCCGGGAACGTTGTGGGCGCGCAGGAAATCGGCGGCGCGCTGGCTTTCCCCGGCGTTGAACTCGCCGCCCTGAAAGCGGTCGAAATACGCGATCTGGTCTTCCTGCCCGCTGAGATAGGGCAGCGCCGGCCGCCAGACCGCCACCAGCGCCAGCCCGAAGATGGCCGCGCTCGCCGCCAGTTGTCCCCAATTCGGCAAGCGCCGCGTGAGAACCAGCGCGCCGAGGGCGGCCAGCAGCGCCAGCGGCGGCAGCATCGGCAGCCAGTGATAATCGTAGCCCTTGGCCTGCACAGCCATCATGGCGAAGCCGAGCGCCAGCCAGCCGAGCCAGACGAGCGTCATCCGGCGCTGGCGTGGTTCGGGCGTCAGGCGCGGCCACAAACCGGCTACTGCGCCGATAGCGCCGAGCAGGAAAGCCAGCCCCCACTGCGACCAGCGATAGCCGGATGCGAGTTCCATCGCCGCCAGAAAATCGGGCAGGTTGAAGCCGAGCGCCGTATACGCCGACGTGACGCGCGCGCTTTCGAGCAAGGCATCCCACGCGCCAATGCTCATCATCGCGCCCATGCCGAAGGTCAGCGCGCCGAATAACCCGGCAGCGAAGCCGAGGATATCTTTCCAGCGCAGGCGGGCGCTCGTCAACGCATAGGCCAGCACGGCCGCGCCCGCAAACAGCGCGAAGGGGTACTTGAACCAGATCGCGATGGCGGCGAGCGCCCCGCTCATGAAGGCCCAACCCCAACTGCGCCGCCCGCCATCGGCCGCGCGCAGGGCCGCCACCATGCCCGTCAGCATCGGCAGCAGCACGATGCCATCGTTTTGAGTCAGCGTCCAGAAGGTTTCGGTGAAGGTGAAGACCCCGAACAGCAGGGCGGCCCACAGGCCGAGCCGCGCACCCCCGCCGCGCCGTCCGATCCACCACATGGCCCACAGCAGGGCGGGCGCGATCAGCAGGTCAATCAGGCGCAGGGCGGGGACGCTGCGGCCGAATAGTGCCATCGCGCCGGCATAGACGTAAAAGACGGCCGGCGGCTTGGGGTTCCACAGGTCTACGTAGGGAACTTTGCCCTGCAAGATGCCACGGCCGATGGTGGCGAATTCGCCCTGGTCACGACCGAGCGGATAGGTGAGCGTGGGCAGCGCCAGGAGCAGCACCAGCCCGATCACGCCGAGCAGCGGGCCATAAACGCGCAGCCAGCGCCCGGCCGCGCCGTTCACGAAATGCTCCTCTTGCAGCGGGTTGGATGCAGGTTCATCATGTGCCGCATTGTACGCGAAAGCGCGGCTGCTACTCGCCCAGCTTCTTCAGCGGGATGACCAGGTCCTTCTTGAAGCGGGTGAGGGGCAGCAACTGGCCGCTGGCATCAATGTACAGCGAGTCCTCGACGCGCACGCCGATCTCACGCTCAGGGTAATACAGGCCGGGTTCGATGGTGATGACGTTGCCCGGTTGGAAATGGTCCGGCGACAGATGGCCGATGCCGGGGCGTTCGTGAATGTTGAGGCCGATGCCATGACCGAGGCTGTGTGTATAGCCTTCGGATGTGCCGGGCGTGCTGCGCGAAGTGGGATGGCCCTTGCCCTCGAAGTAGTCCATCACGGCGATCTGCATGTCCTTCGTCGCCATGCCGGAACGGTAGGACTCGACCGCCACATCGAAGGCGTCCATCACCTGATGGTAGATGTCCTGCACTTCCAGGCGGGCATAGCCGGGGGCCCAGGTGCGCGTCACGTCATGGAAGAAGCCGCCGCCGAACTCGCGTGGGAACAGGTCGAAGACGATGGGCAGACCGCTGACCAGTCCAGCGCTTTCTTCGCCCCGGCTGTGCGGGAAACCGGCGTCACGGCCCTGCGCGAAGATCATGTCGGTGTCTTCCAGGTCGCGGTCGAGCAGGGCGCGGCGCACAAAGCGTTTCACGTCGCCAATCGTCAGCGGCTGGCCGGCGCTGTCCACCACGCGCTCGCCGTCCAGCCGGTGAGACGCGATGTAGTCCCATGTCGCCTGCAGCACTTCATCGGTGCGGGCGGCCACCGAGCGCAGGCGGCGCAGTTCGTCGTCGCCCTTGGTCGAATAGGCCTCGGCGAACAGATCGCGCGCATTGATGCCGGTTTCGGCGAAGAAATGGTACTGCGGCAGGGCACTTTCGATGGCCCGCACCAGCGCGACGGCTTTTTGCACATCCGCCGTGCCGTACAACGCCAGCGTGCCGCTGCTTAATCCCGCCCGTTCGAGAGCGCGGCCCCACGCCTGCACCGTCGCCTGTTCGCGATCCTTGAGCGTTTCCAGCAGGTCGTAGAAGCCGAGGTCAGTGAGCGTGACAACGTCCAGCCCGCTTTTGGCCGCTTCCTCGACTTCCATCGGGTTGGCGACAAGCAGCGGTTCAGCGCCGCGCTTGCGAATGACCAACCCCTGCGTGATCCGCGCGCCGTTGGTCAGGTAATCCACCGGCGGGCTGTAGACTTCTTCCACCCACGCGATCAGGCCGTCCAGCCCGCGCGCTTCCATCAAGGCATCGAGATCGGATTTCATGACGACTCCAGTTGAAAATTCAAAGTTGAAAGAGGAAAGTCAAAAGCAAGTACGTGCGATCAATCGTATGCAGGGGCCTAATCAGCGTAATATTCGAACAAGACGTCTCTACTTTCAACTTTCAACTCGCACCTTTCAGTTTTTCTTTACAGCGGTTTCTGCACCGGCTGGCCGGGGCGGCGCGCGAAACCGGCGGGCGTCGGCGCGGTCTTTTCGACGACGACGAGATAGTGCGGTTCTTCGAGGCCGGGCAGGGCGAACTCGCGCACCTCGCGCAGCTTGCCGCCCAGCAGCTTGAGCGCCCGCGCCGAGTCTTTGGCTTCGGCGGCGGCGGTTTGACCCTTCATCGCCAAGGCCAACCCGCCGATTCGCGCCAGCGGCAGCAGGTATTCGAGCAGCGCGGGCAGCCGGGCGACGGCGCGGGCGGCCACGAGATCGCCGCTTTCGCGCAGGCCGGGCATGTGGCCGGCTTCCTCGGCGCGAGCATGGACGAACGAAACGCCCTTCAACTGGAGCAGTTCCGCCACATGCTGGCAGAAAGCGAGCTTCTTGCCGGTCGCTTCGACCAGCGTCACGCGCAGATCAGGCCGGGCAATCGCCAGCGGCAGCCCCGGAAAACCCGCGCCCGTGCCGACATCAATTATGTGCGCGCCCGGTGGCAGCGGCGCGGCGGCCAGCAGCGTCAGCGAGTCAAGGAAGTGCCGCACCCGCACATCGTCCGGCGCGGTGATAGCGGTCAGATTGGTGTGGGCGTTCCACGCCTCCAGTTCGCTGGCATACACATCAAACGCCGCCTCCTGTTCAGAAGACAGCATGATGTTCAGCAGGGATTGAGCGGCCTCAGTCAGCGGAGGCATAGCAAGCTACCCCTCACCCCTGGCCCCTCTCCCACGCAAGCGGGGAGAGGGGAGGAAGACAGCGCGCACGTCTTGTTCCCCCTCTCCGAACCGGAGAGGGGGTTGGGGGGTGAGGTTTCACGCTTAGTAGTCCGGCGTGATGTTGTGCACCGGATAGTTTGTCGGGTTGAACATGCCGGTATACGACACCGGGCCGTTGTCCGGGTTGCGCCGGACGTTAAAATTGCAGGTATTGGCCTCAATCGGATTATCGGTGCCTGGACCGAAATCATCGAAGCCGTCGTTAACCGCCGCGTTCCACGTCAACTGGTAGTCCACTTCATAATGGCCGGGGCGCAGGTTGCCCACCGGGGCCGTATAGAACACCCACCAGTTGCCACCGCGCTGTTCCGGCTCACTGCGCTGCACCGGATTGAAGTAAGCCCCGTTCATCTTGACGGCGTAATTGCCGTTGGCCAGGTGCTGATCCATCTGTTCGCGCGTTTTGGTGAACCAGCTCCAGTAGACGGTGACATTGTCGTTATCGTAGACGATGCCGGGCAGGGCCAGCGCGAACGCGTCGCATTCGGCGAAAATCAGGCCGGGCGTCTCGGAGCGGAAGTTGTCGCTCGGGCGCGCACCGATCATCACTTCGGGTTCGGCGCTGAGGTTCGGGTTGAGCGTTGCGCCGCCCGGCGCGGCCAGATTCGTGCCGGCCGAACTGCTGCTCGTGCCGCTGCCGCCATCCCCGCTGGTCGTGATGGTTCCGGTGGGGATGCTGCCGCTGCAGCCGTCGTTCACATCGCTGACGATGAACTCGAAGTCCACCGCCGCCGGGTTGCCGGTGCGCGCCACCGAGACTTTCGCGCTGGCGGTCGCCCCGTCAGCCGTCACCGCGCCGGCGTTGTTGGCCACGCGCTCGGCGTAGGTGAAATCGCCGCTGGCATCCACCTGGCGCACGCTGGTGAGCGGAGTTCCAGTCGCGCCGCTGCCGGGGAAGGCCTGCCAGAAGACGCTGTAGCCGTTGAGCAGGAGGCCGTTCAGCGTCATGATGACCGAGTCGCTGCAGGCGTAGAAGCGGGCCTGTACCGCATTGCTCGGGCCGGTTGAGGTGGGAACGGGAGTCGCATCCTGGGCGCTGACCGCCGCCGTCAGGGCCAGCAGTACGCCGATCAGCAGCAGCACCGCGAGTCGCTTGATTTTCACCGGGAGCCTCCCTTAACCGCGCAGGGCCGCCCGTATCTGCCGGTTGCCCCCGTTCGCGTTCCATTCTGCGCGTATCATACCGCAAAACGATCACCCTTTCCGCGCCGGAAGCTGGGCGGCTGCCCGGCGCTGAGGGGTGATGCGCTATACTCGGCTGTCATTCAGCCGCCCGCTGCCGTGTTTCGAAGAGGCTACGCCTATGCCCCGCGCCCGCCGTTTCGCCGCCTGCTGCGCGTTCCTGCTGCCGCTTCTCTTCGCCGCCTGCTCACCCGCGCCGGTCACGCCCACCGCCACGCCGCCGCCGGCAACTGAGGCCGCAGCCACTCCCGCGCCAGCCGCTTCCTTCGACGCTCTGCCGCAGGGCCAGGCGCGCGACGGTTTCCCGCAGGTGGGCTTTCCTAACGCGCCCGTTTCGGTCGTGCTGATCACCGCCTTCGATGACCCGGCTTCTGCCATCATGTGGTCGAACGTGGCGCACCGGCTGGCCGAACGGGCGCGCGCTGGCGAAATCCTGGTCACGTCGCTGCCGCAGTACAACGAGAGCATCCCCAATGCGCGCGGGGCAGCACGGGCTGCCGTATGTGCCGGCGAGCAATCGGCCTACTATCCCTTCGCCAACGCGCTGTTCGCGGCTGTGCTGCTGGAAGGCAGCGCTGCTTTTGACGGCGCGCGCCTGATTGACCTTGCCAACCGGGCCGGGCTGGATCGCGGCCAGTGGGACGCCTGCATGGTGAGCGATGCGCCCGACCGTGTGCTGGACGAAGCCCGCCGTGCTGCCGGGCAAACGACGCTCTACACCGGTGCGCCGCTGATTCTGGTGGACAGCGCGTCCTCGCTGCTCGATGCTGAAAGCCTCGACTTCACGATTGACCGGGCGCTGGCCGCTTTCAATGCGGAACTTGCCAGCGCCCTGACGCCCGCCTCGCCGGATTCCACCGCCGAGACAACGCCGGAAGCGGCGGTCACCATCGAGCCGCTGCTCGATGGCGCCATCCAGCCGCCGATCTCGCTTGATCTGCCCGCTGGCTGGCGGGCCGGTTTCGCCACCCTGCTGCTCGAAGACTTTGATGGCCCGCGCGGCGTGCCGGTCGCGGTCTACAGCGGCCCGGTCACCGGCGGCACAGGGACGATTGTGCTGCTGTGGGGCTTCCCGAATATCGTCTCGCCCGCTTCAGGCGGCGAACCGCTGCAAACCGACCTCTACCTCGACGGGCTGCGCCTGCTGCGGATGGCCGTCGTCGAAGCCGATTGCAACGTCGGCACTGACCTGCGGCGGGAGGATGTGGTCGGCGGGCTGGCGGCGGTAGGCGCGACCTTTGCCGCGGTGGATTGCCCCGAACTGCCGGATACGCGCGGCTGGTTCGCCGGCCTGCGCCAGGATGGACTGAACTTCATGTTCTACATCTATGGCGACCCCATCGAAGTCATGGATGGCCCGGCCGAGGCCGAACTGCGCGCCATCCTCGATTCGGCCGCCTTCCTGCCCATCCCGCAGCCGACCACGACGCCGGGGGCGGGTTGACCGGATGCCTCTCCACACTCATCAGCACTCGCCTCAACGTGACGATTACCGAATCGTACAAACCTTGCGTTATGATTGATTTCATCTGATCCACAACCAGCCGTGGTGCGATGAGCCTGCTTGAGCTAGCCGCCATTACCGACCCGCAGCGCCTGGCCCGGATGGAGTCGTTGCATCTGGATCGGGCGCTCGACCGGGACGCGCTGGACCGCCTGACGCAGATGGCGGCCGGGCTGCTTGACGCATCCGCCTCGTACGTTTCGCTGGTTGAGGCTAACCAGCAAATGTTTCTGAGCCACTACGGATTGCCGGAATCGCTGACGGGGCGCGACGGGCTGCCGCTGGAACACGCCTTCTGCTCGCATGTAGTGGCCACCAACCAGCCGTTGATTGCGCCTGACACGCGCGACGATCCGCGCCTGGCCAGCAGCCTGCTGGTGACCGAATACGGGTTTAACGCCTACGCGGGCGTGCCGATCCTGCTCTCCAGCGGGCCGGCGATTGGCTCGTTCTGTGTCGTCAATTACACGCCCCGCAACTGGACGGACGGCGAAATCGGCCTGCTGACCGACCTGGCCGACGCGGTGCGCGCCCATCTGGAGCTGCATTCCGCGCTGCAGCGCGCCGAACTGGCGGAGGAAGAGCGCGACCTCAATATCCGCTTCCTCGAACAGGTTTTTGAGGCCGCCCCCGACATCATTTACATCTACGACCTGGCCGAACGGCGCAACGTCTACTCCAACCATGAAATGCTGCACGTCCTCAATTATTCGCCCGGCGATTTCCGCGAGATGGAACCGGGCCAGGTTGAAATGCTGCTTCATCCTGACGACCTGGCCACCCTGAAGATGCGCAACGAACGGCTGCGCGGCGCGCCGGTCGGCACGGTTTCCGACGATGAGTTCCGTATGCGCCACGCCGACGGCAGCTATCGCTGGCTGCATTCCCGCGAGACGATTCTGGAACTGGACGCCGAAGGTTTCCCCAGACGGCTGCTCGGCGTCGCTCAGGATATCACCCGCCGCCGCCAGATGGAGGCTGCCCAGCGCGAAACCGTGCAGCGCCTGACGCTCATGCGCCGGGTGGATATCGAGCTATTGCGCACGCTCGACCTGCAAGGGGCGCTGACGGTAGCGATGGATGCCGCGCTGCGCGTGACCAACGCCAGCGACGCCTTCATCGGTCTGATCGAAGGCGACAGCCTGCACACGGTTTCGGTAGCGGGGGCGTATGAAAAAGACGCGCTGATTCCGATGGGCGAAGGCGTCATTGGCCGGGCCTTGCGCAACAGCCGCCCCGAACTGATTCAGGATGTTGCGGCCGACCCGGCCTACGTGGCGCTGCTGCCCGGAACCCGTGCCCAGATGATTCTGCCGCTCGTCTACCGCGACCGCGCTGTAGGCGTGATGGTGCTCGACTCGCGCCGGCCCGACCGGCTGACGGCCGATACCTTCGAGTTCATGAAGCTGATCATTGACCGTATCACCGTGTCCATCGAGAACGCGCTGCTCTACCAGCTCGCGCAGGACCGGCTGACCGAGGTGTCGGCGCTGTACGACCGCGTGCGCCAGCTCGAACAGCTCAAGACCGATATGATCCGGCTGGCCGCCCACGATCTGCGTAGCCCGCTCAACGTCGTTCTGCTGCACGCGGAGCTGCTGCTGGAAGACGAGAATCTCGACGCCACCCGCCGCCGCGCGGTGGATGAAATCCGCGCTTCGTCGGGCCGGATGGACCGCATCGTCAGCGACATCCTCTCGCTGCAGCGCATCGAGGCGATGGATGCAACTGCCCGTGACCCGATTTCGCTGTCCCGCCTCGTCGAATCGGTGGCGGCCGGCCGTCAGGACGAGGCGCAGGCGCGCGAACTGGCGTTCACAGTCCTGCTGCCCGGTTCGAGTGTGGTGATCGAGGCGGACCCCGCCCAGATGCGGGAAGCGGTGGACAACCTGATCGGCAACGCGCTCAAGTACACGCCAGCGGGCGGCAGCGTGATCGTTCGGCTCACCGAACGCAGCGGGCACGCCGTGTTCGAGGTCGAAGATACCGGCCCCGGCATCCCCGACGAATTGCAGCCGCGCCTGTTCACGCCGTTCTTTCGGGCGCGCGCCGCCGAAACGGCCGCCGTCGAGGGTACGGGATTGGGCCTGCATCTGGTCAAGAACATCGTCGAGCGGCATGGCGGCAAAATGCGCTTTCACAGCACCTACGGGCGCGGCAGCATGTTCGGCTTCGAGATCCCGTCCGTTCGCACCGGCGTGCTCAAGCCCGTCGAATAAGCAGCGGGCGCGACTCCAAATTCGCCTATACTGAATCACGATCGAACTGATTCCGGCGCCGCCAGTGGCGGCACAAAGCGGGGGAGGGGTGAGATGACCACCGAAGGCATCGTGCTGCTGGTCGTGGGCGTGCTCGGCCTCATCGTGGCCGTCCTGCTGGCGGTGCGCTGGCTGACCAGCCGCCGCCTGAAGGCCATCTGGCAGCGCTTCCCGAACGCGCAGCGCGCCGCGCAGGCCAATTTCTACGGGCAGGAGTCGAAAGGGAAGGGCCAACTGCGCGGCAGCGGCGTGCTCGTACTGCTGCCCGACCAACTGCTGTTCGAGATGCTCGCGCCCCGCCGCCAGCATGCTATCCCGCGTAATCACATCATTCGCACCGAAAGCCCCTCCGCCTACCTGGGCAAGACCAACTTCCGGCCGCTGCTCAAGGTCGTCTTTCAGGGCGAAACCGGCAAGCTCGACTCGATGGCGTGGCTGGTGCAGGACGTGCCCGCCTGGCAAGCGCAGATCAGCGTCCCCCCGCCGGTGCAGCAGTAAGGCTTCGGCACACCACCGGCGCGCTCGGGGTGCGGAGACGGAATACGCTTTCTCTCTACACAGCAGCGACGGGCTGATGGTGGGGTGCGCAGGCGAAAACTTGCGCTTTGTGTATTTGGCCTATACTGGAGATTCAGGAGTACTGTCGGCGCTGAACGCTGCGCCATCGGGAATAGTGTATGGTTGCTGTACCAGCACGCGCGGAGAAACACACCGCTGCGCCTGAGAAAAAGCCCCAAACGCTCCAGCCAGCGGTCGAAAGCCCTGAGTTGGCCGGGCCGGAACTTGCTGCTCAGGCCGCGTCCTCACTGGCGGAAGCGGGGGCGGCGGCGCCGCCTGGTGCGCCGCCGCCCCCGCGCACGATCCTGCAGATGCAGCGCGCCTACGGCAATCGGGCCACCCAGCAGCTTCTGGCCCAGCATCACCGCTCCGCCGCGCCGGACGCGCAGCGCGAGGCCATACTCAGCCCCGCGCCGCGCACACGGCCCAACCCTTTCCAACCAGCCGCCCCTGCGCCAGACGAGACCAGCGAGGCTGAAGCGCCCGGCGTCGAAGCCCCGGCCGGCCCGGTGATGGGCGCGGCGAGCAGTGGCGCGCCAGCCGCCCCGCCGATTCAGCGCGGGCTGCTGGATGACGCGCGTGCTGCGCTCGGCGGCCTTGATCCGACTGCGCTTATCCAGCAAGCGACCTCGATTCTTACGGGCGGCGATGAAGCGGCCGATCAATCGGAGAGCGAAGCTGGCACGCAGGCTCAGGAACTGGGCACGCGGGCCGAAAGTACTGCCCAGGCTGGTGAACAGGCAGTCAACGCTGCCGACCAGCAGGCGCAGCAGGAACAATCCCAGGTTGAGCAGCAAGTCCAGCAAACCGAATCGCAGGGCGAGCAAGGCGAGTCGCAAATCACCCAGGCGGGCGAACAGGGCGCAGGTGAGATTGCCGCCCTGCAAGGCGCGTCGGAAACGGCGCTCTCGCTCGAGACGCAGTTAGGCGCGGCGGCCGGCGGCGCAGCAGGTGGTGGTGCGGCAGGCGCTGGCGCAGCCGGTGGTGGTGCGGCAGGCGCTGGCGCAGCCGGTGGTGCAATGGCAGGCGCAGGTGGCGCAGCAGGCGCTGGCGCAGCCGGTGGTGCAATGGCAGGCGCTGGTGGTGCGGCAGGCGCTGGCGCAGCCGGTGGCGCAATGGCTGGCGCCGGTGGCGCTGGTGGTGCGGCTGGAGCAGGTGCAGCCGGTGGCGCAATGGCTGGCGCGGGTGGTGCAGGTGGCGCGGCCGGTGGAGCAGGCGCGGCCGGCGGCGCAATGGCAGGGGCCGGTGGCGCTGGCGCAGCTGGTGGCGCGATGGCAGGCCCACAAGCGGCCGGTGGCGCAGGTGCGGCTGGAGGCAGCGCAGCAGGCGCCGCCGCCGCTGGCATGGGGCAGGCAGTCGCGGGCGGCGTGGCCGCCGATGCCGCGCAGGGCCTCTCCTGCCCGGAGGCCGATATTCTCGGGCAAGCCTCCGGCCTTGGCAAGCGCGCCCTCGATGCCCTGATCACCGGCGCGGATGTGGTGACGGGCGGCATGGCTTCGCGCGTGGCCAATCTGGCGCAGCGCGTGGGCAGCGGCCTGGCGCGAGGCGCGCGCTACATCGGTGAGGCAGTCAGTAACGCTGCTAACGCCGTCAAGCAGCGCATCACCCAGATGGCCCAGCCGCTCGTCAACCTGGTTAATCAGGGCGTGCAGGCTGCCACCAACGCCTTCAACAACGTACGTACCAGAGTGACGAACGCCGTGCAGTCGGTGACGACTTCGGTACGCGAAGGCGTCAGTTGGGTCGTCAACAACGGCCCACAGTTGATTCAGCGCGGCATTTCGGCCGTGCAGACTGCCGTCGGCGGGGCCGTTCAGCGTGTGGCCGGCATGATCGGCGGGGCGGTCCGCAGCCTGATCGGCCGCCTGCCGGGCGGCAGCGCCATCCTCAGCGGCATTGACCGCCTGCGCGGCAAGATTAGTTCGGTGATCACGAACATCCGCAACGGCGTGAACGGCGCCATCGAGCGCGGCCGTGCCTTCGGCGAGCGCGTTCTCAATACCGCCCGCACAGTCGCCGACCGGGCGCTGCAAACCGTCGTGCAGGGCGCGCGTAGCGCGGCCGACCTCGGCCGGCGCGTCGTCACCGGCATTGGGACGGCGGCGCGGACGATTTACGAAACCGTCGTGCCGAACCCGGTGCGCCAATTGGCCAGTTCTGCCCGTCAGTTCGTTGGCGAGCAGGTGGATCGCGTGCGCGGCGCGGCCGGTGACGTGATGAAGGGCATCGAAGGCGCGGTGTGCGTGCCGCTCAACGACATCGCCGAGCCGTGCATCAACCAGTACCTGCCGTTCAGCGAAGGCACGTCGGAGAAGTCGGCCAACAGCACCACATCGCGCGGGGCTACATCGAGCGCGATCACGTTGTCCTCGTCCACCGCCGTCACCATCCCTCTGGCCGAGTTTGGCATCCCTGGCAGCGCGGAAGTCGGGCGCGGCGCGAGCGTATCTATTCGCCGCAGCGGCGCGCGGGCTTATTCAGTGTCGGTCTCCGGCGAGTCCACCGTCTTCTACGTCCTCGAAGCGTCCACCCCCGCGCAGGCCTCGCTGCAGGTCGACTCACCGGTTGGCGGCGGCGACACGGCGCGCGGCGACGCCATCTGGCAGCAGTTGGCGGGTGGTGGCGGCGGCGCAGCAGCAGACGGAGGCGGCAGCACGGGCGCGGGCGGCCCAACTGCCAAGGCGGGCATCAAGGCCGGCCAGAAGCGCACCATTCAGGTCAATTACGGCTTCGACGTCGCCAACAGCACCTGCGACCTGGCTTCGCTGGCCGGGCTGCTGGGGACATATGGTTTGAGCGGGGCGATTTCGGCGATTGTGCCGCAGCCGTTCTCGACCATCGTCAGCGCGACCGGCAACGCGGTCGCGGCCGGGGGCTGGGCCAGCCATATCACTGGCGTTTCGCTCACCAATGCCAATGTGGCCGAGGCCAGCGCCAAGGCCAGTGCGCCTGGCCAGGGCAACGTCAGCGGGCAGATCGGCGTCGAGTCGAGCACCAGCGTCGGCCTGTCGCGGCAGGATGATGGCAGCTTCCGCCCCGAGGCCAGCTTCAGCCAGGCCATCAACGGGCAACTGGCCGGGGAAATGAACCTCGGCGGCGTGTTCACGGCTGGCGGCTCGGTGGGCGCTTCGGGTTCGCAAAGCCTGACGCTGATCTACGACCGCAACAGCGGGCTGATCACGCCGTCGTCGCTGGAAACATCGCTCCAGGCTACGCTCGGTTTGCAGGGCTTCAACGTCAGCGCCTTCCCGGCCGAGTTCATCCCGGCGGACGCCGCCAGCATCATCGCGCAGAATCTGGAGATCGTGCGGCGCACGGCCGCGCGTGGCAGCGTCAGTGTGCAGTTGAGCCTCGTCGCCAGCAACATCGAGGCGCTCACCGCCCACGTTGCCAACTACCTCGCCACCGCGCCCATCGAGCAGGTCACGTGGGCGGGGGTGATGCGCAAGGTGCGCGAGGGTATGCAGCAGGTGAGCTTCGACCGCCGCCTGACGGTAACGGCCACCGAAATCCGCCGCGCTGGTATTTCCGGCGAAGCCGAGGTCAACGTGGAAGGCACGGCGGTTGGCGTACAGGGCAGCGTGAGTGCCGAGCGCCGCATCACGCATACGCTGTACTCGAATACGACACGCATGAGCGGGCCACAGCTGAACCCGGCACCCGCGCCGAATCCGGTCATCCCGCCGCCCGGCCCAGACAATCCGCCTGTGCCGCCGCCCGGCCCCACCCCCACGCCCGATCATCCGGATCCCATTCATCCGATTCCCGACCGTCCCGGCCCCACTCCACCGCCTGGCCCCGGCCCCACCCCGCAGCCGCCACAGCCGCCGAGCCGGAAGAATCCGCTCGATATGACGGCGGACGAGTTCGAGGCCGATACCGCCGCGCAGGACGAATTGTTCGGCATGGCGCATGAAACGCGCAGCCGCCAGCAGGGCTTTGGCCATTCGATGATTGCCGAGGCGCGTGCTGCAGGGAACGTTAGCTCGATCCTCAAGCGCAATGAGCGCGACGCTTTTGTGGCCGGCGTACTGGAGAAAGTGCGGCGCAAGGGCTACTCGCGGATTGGCGAAATGCCTGATATTGTGCGCGGCCGGTTCAATCTCGACCGGCTGGATGACGTCAACAGTGTCGTGCTGGCGATCACACAGCAGACCCAGTTCAGGCTGGTTGAGCCTCCCGTGCCACCGCGCGAGCGCGAGGGTGTGCCCATGGGCTATCCGCGCTGGCATATCGTGGTGGAAGACAGCAACCGCATCATTCACGAGTGGCAGATCGGCACGCAGGCGACCACTGACGTATACGAGCAGCGTGGCATCAATATTCCGCCGGAAGTCCTGCCGCTGCCTTCGGGAATGCATAACGACATCCACGATATCGAGTACGACATTCTGAAGCGGATTCAGGAAGACCACCCGGAGATCGCCGCCGAAGTGGGTATCCCCACCTTCCGCCGCAATGTGGCACTGGCATCGGCCGACTCCGGGCGGCAGGGCGTGGATATGCCGGACAAGAACGAGCGCATTGTGGCGCTGCACAACGAATGCTCGACCATTTTGCGAATGCTGGTTGACCGGCATGGGGCGAATATCATCCGCAAGTACTTCAAGAACGGCAGCAGTGGCGGCCCAGAGGAAAGCTGATAAAGCCTATGCCCTTCATCCCGGAAAACGAGTCTGATGTGTTCGATGACCGGCTCAAAGGTCTCACCACCCGCTGCCCGGACTGCGAGCGTGTGATCCCCAGCACGGGCCGGATGGTGTACAACGCGCTCCTTTCGATATGGTATCCGGAGTACTACTGCGCCTTTGACAACCAGAAGGTGCTCAAAAGGAGTAACGAAATCGGTCCTCTGCTGGACGAAATCGCCCACGACAATGGGTACTGAGGCGAAGCTCGATCCTGAATCCTTCCCTCTCCACGAATGAGCAGCAGGAGTGAGGGAGAGGTGATTTGGGATGAGGGCTGGTCAGGATGACGACGGATTTTCGCAGCGCGTTCAACGACGCCGAGGCGTATGAGCATTACGTCGGCCGCTGGAGCAAGCAAGTCGCGCATCCCTTCGTGCAGTGGCTCGCTGTTCCGCCTGGCCAGCGCTGGCTGGATGTGGGCGCGGGAACCGGGATTCTGACGCAGGTCATTCTGGATGAGGCGTCCCCGGCAGCCGTGACCGGGCTGGACTTCTCGGCGGAGTACTCAGCCTTTGCCCGTCGGCGCGTGCAGGACGGGCGCGCGGAGTTCAAGGTTGGCGATGCGACGGCCATATCGTTTGACCCGCCGCCGTTCGATGCGGCGGCCGCCGGGCTGGTGCTGAATTTCGTGCCATCGCCGGAAGACATGGTGCAGGGCATGATGCGCGCCGTCCGCGACGGCGGGGTGATCGCAGCCTACGTTTGGGACTACGCGGGCGGCATGGAGATGATGCGCCAGTTCTGGGATGCAGCTGCAGCGCTTGATAAAGCGGCGGCTCAAGAGGATTCTGGCCCGCGTTTCACAATCTGCCGGCCCGAAAATCTGCTGGCCCTCTTTCAGAACGCCGGCCTCGAAGCCGTGACGGTCATTCCGCTTGATGTGGAAACCCGCTTCCGCGACTTTGATGATTACTGGCAGCCCTTTTACGGGGCGCAGGGGTCAGTCGCCCGTTATTTTCGTGGTCTGAGCGACGCCATGCGTGATGCACTGCGCGACCAACTTCGGCGGCAACTGCCGGTAGAGGAAGATGGCTCGATTCCGCTGCGGGCGCGGGCATGGGCCGTGAAAGGCCGCATACCCGTGTCTGCCTACAACCACCCCAACGCGCGGGCGATCAGGTAAACGATACCGAGCGCCAGCAGCAGCAGCGTCCACGCGATCAGGCGGCCGCTGGTTTGCGCGGGGCTGAGCGGCTTTTCCTCGATGGTCACGTTGCCCAGCAAGTCCACCATGAAGTCCAGGTTGAAACTGCCGCGCGTCACCCGCGCCATGTAGTCGTTGCCGGTGACGAGCAGCCAGCCGCTGCCCTCATCCTGCCAGTCCGGGCCAAGGCGCTCAGCCATCGCACGGTCGAGCGCGAGGCGGGCCTGTTCGGGCGAAATTGGCTCGGGCGGGGTTGCGGATTCGGCCATTGGTTTGCGCCTAACTGGTGATGAAGAACTCGTCGGAAAGCGGCCCGAGCAGGCCGTTGGCGTCCAGCGCGCCAATCGCAATCGCCTCCCAGCGGTTCGCCGTGAAACCGTCCCACGTCACCGTATTTCCGGGCACGTCGAAGTAGTAATTGTAGGCGATGGAGCCGGGCGCGCGCAGGGCTACCACGTAGCTGACGGCTTCGGGGTTGGTTTCCCACACCAGCGTGCGGTTGCCATCGCCCACGTCGCGCAGGCTGATACTGCGCGGCGGGCGCGGCCCGTCGGCCAGGGCGGTAGCCACGGCCAGCACGGTTTGCGTCGTCTTCACCAGGTACGAAGGCCGGACGGCGTCAATCGTATCGCTATCGGTGTGCTGGCGATTCGGGTTTTCCAGGTATTCGATGAAGCGGACAGCGGGATAGCCCACGTCGCTGAATGAGAGATGGTCACTGTAGCGGCCTTCGCGGTCACCGCTGGTCTGCAGTTCAATCGCCATCGTCGGGTTGAGGCGCGAGCCGATCAGGTTGATGGCGCGGGCCAACTCACGGGAAGGTGAGTTATTCGGCTCGACCGAATACAGGCGCATCTTGTCGTCTACGATCTGTCCGTCTGGCCCGGTGCTGCTGCCGATGATATCCATGTTGAGCATGGCCACGACCGGCAGATTGTTCGGCAGCACATAGTCGGTGACGAAGGCTGTCGAGCCGCGCCGCTGGATTTCCTCGGCCCCGAAGGCGACGAACATAATGGTGGCCTTGTGCGGGCGCTGGCTCATGATCCGCGCGATTTCGATCAGGGCGGCCACGCTGCTGGCGTTATCGTTGGCGCCGGGCGCAAAGGCTGTCTCATCTTCGTACAGGCGGGAAATGCTGTCGTAGTGCGCCCCCAGCAGGATGATGCCCGCGCCGGGGTCGCTGCCCTGCAGCACGCCGACGATATTGCTGCCGGTGTTCGACTGGTTGGCCCACTCGAAGCCGAAGCGGTGCGGCTCCATCAGAATGAAGCGGCCGCTGCTCTGGTCGCGGATGGTGGCGAACTGCTGCGTGATGTAGTTGGCGGCCGCGCCGATGCCGTAATTCGGGTCGGTTTGCACCGAATTGACGTGGCGCGTGAACATATTCTGCAGCGCATTCACATGCACGAACAACTGGTCGGCCGCGACCTGGCTGAGGATGCCGGTGAGCGCGGCGTCGGTACGAACTTGCGGCGCGACGATGGTCGCGTCGTCCGGCAGCTCGTCCGGCCTGGGCGTGGCGTAGCCAATCGTCGGCTGCGGCGTCGGGCTGGCGCGGGGGATGATGGTAGGAGGCCGGTCGTCGCCTGACAGGTTGCAGGCGAGCGCCGCGAAGCCGAGGGCGACGGCCGCGAGAGCAGGGAATACGAGACGGCGGAGGGTCATGGCGCGCGGAATTGTACCACAGCGCCGGGCGGCCGCAGTCAGACGGCCAACCGCTGATTTCCACACGGCGTCAAGCGGCCCGCGTCCTTAAATGCGCAAGTATGCAATACCATCGAAGTGGCGATCTGAAGCGGTTGAACCTTAACCCTTTCATCAGTTACGGCAGTGAGATGAAAAGCAGGGCTTGACAGATCCTTGAAGTGCAACTAAGATGGTTACAGTTCAGCGGTTCAAAGTATATCAGCATGAATTCGCGCTTCATCGTCGCAACACACATTCTAACCTTGCTGGCCTCCAGTGATGTGCCGGTCACCTCTGAGGAAATCGCTGTCAGTGTCAACACCAATCCTGTCGTCATTCGACGCCTGCTGGTAGAACTGGCCAAAGCAGGGTTGGTTGTGACCCAACAGGGGAGCGCTGGCGGTTCGCAGCTTGCGCGTCCAGCCGAACTGATCACCCTGTTGCAGGTTTATCATGCAATGGAACCGGGACACCTTTTTGGGATGCACCGGCAAACGCCCAACCCTGAATGTGAGATTGGGAACAATATTCAGGGGGTTATGAGCGGTATCTTTGACCAGGCAGAACAGGCGGTAGAGATTCTCTTTGGTTCTATCACGCTAGCACAAATCTTGGGTGCGGTACGGATTGCTGTTATGCAGACCTGATCTTTTTTTTGCCGCAAAGTGTAACCATTATGGTTACATATAGAAGGAGAACACGAAATGTACTGTGATGTGAATACCGGGATATGTTCCCCGATTGAGGATGACCCAATGGAACAGGTTCAGTTGCAGCCGAATGCACGAGTCAAGGTGCTGTACGTGACCGACCCCATTTGCTCAGCGTGCTGGGCGATGGAACCCGCCTGGCGCAAGTTTCTGTTTCATTACGGCGACGCCATCGAGTTTCGCCATATTTATGGCGGACTGGTGCGGAGCTGGGATGGGTTCAGAGATGCGGGCGCAGGCATTAGCAAACCGGCGCATGTAGCGCCGCATTGGGCTGAAGTTGCCCTGCATTCTGGTCAACCCATTAATCCGAATGTCTGGCTCACCGATCCGCTGGATTCTTCTTATCCCCCCTCAAAAGCGGTTCATGTGGTGCGCCTGATGGCACCCGAACAGGAAGAAAACTATCTGCGCCGTATTCGTCAGGCTGTCTTTTTGGAAGCCAGGAATATTGCGCGGACGGATGTCCTGACCGCGTGCGCAGCAGATATTGGCCTGGATGTCACCCAGTTCACCGCGCTGTACACCGCTGACCTTGGAGCGGTCAATTTCCAGCGTGATCTGGAAGAAACGCGCCGCTTACCGGTGCGCGGGTTTCCGACGGTGATTTTTGTTCAGCCGGATGGGACAGCCAGTGTGCTTCACGGCACCCAGTCCTTTAGCCGTCTTGAACGCGCCTTTTTAGGGATGGCATCCGTTCAGAAATCAGATCGGCAGCCTACTGTAGAAGAAGCGTTGTTCAGCTATGGCTCAGGCACAACCCGGGAATTTGCCGAACTGCTTGAACTGACTGATGAAGCCGCTGACCAGGTTCTGGCAAAGACAGGCGCCATCCGTACTTCTGTGACTGGCGGCGCGCTCTGGCGCAGCAAGCTTCCTGTAGAAGCATAAGCCAGACAGCAAAACGCCACCGGTACTTCCAGCTTAAGTGGCTGGGTGAGACATTTTCCAAACCGCATCGTCTATCAACCGTCTTCAAGAGAAGGACAAAATCATGACGGACACAAACAACCCGCTTGCTATCGTTCAGACAATGTTCGGCGCCTTTGGTGCCGGCAATCTCGACGCCCTGATTGACACTGTTCACCCCGAATCACGCTGGGTCTACTACGGTGCCAATCCGCGGCTCAGCAAGAAGGTATATGCCGGAAAGGCAGAGGTTCGGCAGTTCTTTGAGGGGATCGTCGAACGCTTGGCCATAACCGCCTTCAACACCGATGAGTTCCTGGTCGATGGAGACACGGTTGTGATCTTCGGCAGCGAGTCGGGAACGGTCAAGGCGACGGGGCAACCCTTCCATCATGTGTGGTCCCAGAAATATGTCGTGAAAGACAATCTGATCACTGAGATGGCCGAATACAACCTCCTGGTTGAGTCGTAAAGCCAGCAAACAGCCGTCCTCATCGGAACAGCAGAAAGCACTGCTGTTCCGATGTGGGTTATGAATCTTATGATGGATGGTTCGAGCCTTTTAGACGCAGCGAGTTGGCGACCACGAACACGCTGCTGAAGGTCATCGCGCCGCTGACAAATGGCCGTTCGCTACCGATTGGGCGGTTCGATACCCAGATCGCGGCAGATCTTCCTCACGAGAACATCGCTGATTTCGTTGTGTCTGGGTACAGCAGATCGCCGGTTCTGAGCCGGGTTGATCCACCACGAGTGCCGGCTACCTTCGCGCAGCAGTCCGCAGCCTTGATCTCGCAAATACCGGCTGAGAACAACGCGCTTCATACTGCGATGCGTTCGATCTCGTATTCCCCGCCCGCAGCTGCAATCGCCTCCTGCCGGTTGAACTCCAGCGCCTCATGCAATACGTCGCGCAGGCTTTCAACGAGCGCCTCGCGGGTATGCTCCTGGCAGTTCGTGCCCGGCAGTTCCTCGAACCAGCCGATCCACCACTCCCCATCCTGCTTGATGATGGCGGTAAACGTGTTGGTCATTGCACCCATCCTCGCGCTTGCTTCCCTGCATTATACCGGCGCAGCCATTCCCTACGCCCCCGCGATCTTCTTCCCGCGCAGTCTCAAGCTGTTCGTCACCACGAACACGCTGCTGAAGGCCATCGCGCCGGCGGCCAGCATCGGCACCAGCAAGCCGAGCATCGCCACCGGGATCAGGATGATGTTGTAGATGAAGGCCCAGAACAGGTTCTGGTAGATCGTGTTCATCGTCGCCCGGCTCAGGCGGATGGCCCGCGCCGCGCCCAGCAGGTCACCGCTGACCAGCGTCACATCGGCCGCTTCGATGGCGATATCCGTGCCCGTGCCAATCGCAATGCCGACATCGGCCTGAGCCAGCGCCGGGGCGTCGTTGATGCCGTCGCCAACCATGCCCACGCTCAACCCCTCGGCCTGCAAGCTCTGTACCGCCGCCGCTTTCTTGTCTGGCATGACTTCGGCCAGCACGCGGGTGATACCGACTTCCTTCGCTACTGTTTCGGCCGTACGCGGGTTATCGCCGGTGATCATGGCTACCTGAATCCCGAGCGACTGCAAATCGCGGACGGCCGCGGCCGAACTAGGCTTGACC
>JAEURB010000192.1 GCA_016788435.1 Anaerolineae bacterium
CAATCTGACAGTTGCGCGTTGGAAGATGAGACGGGTGGGGAGACGATTCTGCGATGATGATGGGGCCGATTCAGCTCATGCTGATCAAGTTCGATGCAGCCGACCGCTTCGCCGGTGCGATCCGTAAGGAGATCGCCGACCTGCGCCGGCGCGGCCTGCTTCGCCTGATTGACCTGCTGTTCGTCGCCAAAACCAGCGATGGCCGCCTCTCCACCATGACCTACAGCGACATGAACGCGGCGCAGTCAGAGGAATTCGGCGCGGCCATCAAGAAGATGCTCGGTCTGGAAGAAGTTGAGGCGCTCACCGATGCCCACGCCTTCGAACTGGTCGAGGACAGCCTGGGCCTGAGCGCCCGCGATGTGCATAGTCTGGCCGAGGCGATTGAGCCGGGCGAAGCGGCGCTGGTGCTGCTGGTTGAGCATGTCTGGGCGGGCAAGCTGCGGGCGGCCATTCACGAATCGGGCGGGCGCATGGCGATGCAGGCGCTCCTCACGAAGGATGCCCTGGCCCTGATCGGCGAAGAACTGCGCGCGATTGTCGAGGCCGAGCGCACGATTGAACTGGCCGAGGGCATTCGCGGCGCGGCCATGCTCGATGCGTTGATGGCCGTATCTGAAGCCGAAGAAGCGGAAACCGAGGCGGCGGATCTGGCCGCTGCCGACCTGGCCGCTTACGAAGACGTGCTGAAGAATCAGGTGACGGCCGAGGTGCTGCGGGCGCTGGCCGCGTCGGGCGTGGTGGACCCAAGCGAGGTCACGCGCGCGCTGGACAGCCTGACGCAGGCGGGTCTGCTCGATGACAACGCGCTCGATGCCGCCCGCGCCCAGGTTGAGCAAGTGCATCAGCAAACCGGAAACTCTCCGGGCGCTTAGATGGCACCGGCGGCCACCCCTCACCCCGGACTTCGTCCCGCCCCTCTCCCACGCACCACGCGTAGACACAGTGGATCGCGGAGAGAGGGGCAACCACGAGCGCACGGTTATTCCTCCCCTTCTACCCGCGTGCCGCTGTGTCTACGCGCGGTGCGTGGGAGAAGGGGAACGAGGGGTTGAGGGGTGAGCTTCACAGCAGCATTTCCCCACGCGAACGCAGCTGCGCGATCACCTGGCGGTCGGCCTTGCCGAAGGCGTAGGCGTCGAGTTGATGCGGTTGCACCCAGACGAACGCCTGTACGCCCAGCGTTTGCGGCTCACCGCTCACATAGCGGCAGTTGAAGGTGTGCAGGGTGATGCTGAAGTGCGTGAAGGCATGGCGCACGACGCAGAACAGATCATCCACTGCGACCTCGATACCCAGTTCCTCGCGCAGTTCGCGGCGCAGGCAGTCCTCGTAACTCTCGCCCGGCTCAACCTTTCCGCCGGGGAACTCCCACAAGCCGCCGAGCAGGCCGTCCAGCGGCCGCTGGGCAATCAGCAGGTCACCCCGTTCGTTCCAGATCAGCCCGGCCGTCACGTCGTGATGGGGCGTTGCTGCCCGCGCGCGTTTGACCGGGCGATCGTTCTGGGTGCCGCGCGCGTTGGCTAAACAGTGGCCGCTGATTGGGCAGCTCAGGCAGCGCGGATGGCGCGGCGTGCAGATTCGCCGGCCGAGTTCCATCAGAGCCTGGTTGGTG
>JAEURB010000270.1 GCA_016788435.1 Anaerolineae bacterium
TCGATGATCTCGATGTCGGGGTTGGGTTCCGGCAGCTTGAAGCCCGGCGCAGAAATGGGGGCCGCGGCTGCAGCCGGGGGCAGCGCAGCGGGCACAGCCTGTGGGGCCGCCGGAGCCGCCGGGACCGCGCCGGGTACATGACTCTCGATGTCGGCCTTGGTGATCCGGCCGCCCGGGCCAGTCCCCGCAACCGCCTTCAGGTCAATTTTGCGCTCGGCGGCCATCTTGCGCGCCACCGGTGACGCCTTGACGCCATCGGGCAGGTTGCCGTCCTCGTCTTCAGCCGGGGCTGCGTGGACTGCCGCCGGAGCGCTGCCGCCATTAGCCGAGGAGCCTGCTGCCGCTGGAGCAGGCGCTTCGGCGGCCGGGGCTGTGCCCGCCGCGCCACCCTCGACGTAACCGATGACCGCGCCCACCTTGAGCGTTTGTCCCGGCTCGCCGATCAACTGGGTGATGACGCCGCTGGCCGACACCGGCACTTCAACCGTCGTCTTGTCGGTCTCGATTTCCGCGATGACGTCGCCATCCTTGATAGTATCGCCCACCTGCTTCGTCCAGTTGAGAAGCAGGCCCTCTTCCATTCCCGAGCCGAGGTCGGGGAACACAATCGGGGCAGCCATTACAGCACCTCTCTCACTGCATCCACGACCTTCTGAGCGTTAGGCAGGGCCATCAGTTCGATGGTTCGAGCGTAAGGCAGCGGCAGATCCATCGCGTGAACGCGCTTGATCGGCGCATCCATATAGTCGAAGGCCGCTTCCTGAAGCTGGGCGGCGATCTCGCTGCCGAAGCTGTACATGGGCAGCGATTCCTCGACCACCACGCAGCGGTTGGTCTTCTTGAAGCTGGAGAGGATCAGCGGCAGGTCGAGCGGGCGCAGCCAGCGCACGTCCACCACCTCCGCCTCGACACCTTCCTTGGCCAGTATGCCAGCCGCATCAAGCGACCACTCGACGCCGCGCCCGTAGGTGACAATCGTCACGTCTGTGCCGGGGCGTTTGATATCCCCTTGGCCAATGGGGATCAGGTATTCCTCGTCCGGGATCGGGCTGGGTTTCGGGTAGAGCGCGATGACCTCGGTGAACAGAACCGGGTTATCGTCGCGGATGGCCGTCTTGAGCATCCCCTTTGCGTCGTAGGCGTTCGATGGCACGCCGAGGAACATGCCGGGGAAGTGGGCGAAAATCGGCTCGGGCGAATGCGAGTGCGTGGCCGTCGCCTGATTGCCCCAGCCGGTCGCGGCGCGATAAACCAGCGGCACCTTGAACTGGCCGTTGAACATATAGTGAATCTTGGCGGCGTGGTTGACCATCGCATCGAGCGAGAGAAAGGCGAAGTTGATGGTCATTAGTTCGGCTACCGGGCGCAGGCCGGCCATCGCCGCGCCCACCGCCGCGCCGGCAATCGCCATCTCGCTGATCGGGGTGTCGCGCACGCGGCGCGCGCCAAATTCGTCGTACAGCCCGCGCGTCACGCGGTGCGTGCCCTGCCAGCGGCCGACTTCTTCACCCATCACGAAAACGGTTTCGTCTCGCAGCATTTCCTCGTGCAGCGCGGCGCGCAGTGCGTCACGCATGGACATATTCTTCATCCCGTTCGTCCTTCCGGCCTACAGCTTGAGCGGATCGCCGTGTACAAGATCAGAGTCGACGTAAACATTGGCGATCAGGTCTTCATACCCCGGTTCGGGGCTGTTGACGGCGAATTCGACCGCGTCTTGAACCGTCTTGTCGGTGTCCGCTTCGATGCGCGCGTAATCATCGTCCAGGTCCTTGTAACGCTTGTCGAGCAGCGCCTTGAACACCACCAGCGGATCGCGGGTGCGCCATTGCTCAAGCTCGTGCTTGAGGTCGTCGCGGGCGTCGAACTGCTTGTCCGAAACGCCGTGGCCCTCGAAGCGGTAGGTGAGCGCCTCCATCAACACCGGGCCGTGTGCGCGGGCGTGGTCGAGGGCTTCCTTGACGGCCTCGTAGACCTTGATCACGTCCTGCCCGTCCACCCGTGGGCCTTCCTTGATGCCGTAGGCGATGGCGCGCTTGACCAGCTCCGGTTGCCCGGTCGAGTCTTCGATGCGCGTGCCCATGCCAACCAGGTTGTTCTCCACCAGCCACACGACCGGCAGATCCCACACGGCCGCCATATTGAGCGCCTCGTGGAAGTAGCCATTATTGCTCGCGCCGTCGCCGAGGAAGCACAGCACAGCGTTCGGCTCGTTCATGTAGCGCACCTTGAGGGCGATGCCGGTGGCCAGCGGCAAGTGGCCGCCGACGATGGCATAGCCGCCCCAGAAGTTGACCGGCCGCCAGGCCAGGTGCATCGAGCCGCCCTTGCCACCGCTGACGCCCGTGCGCTTGCCCATCATTTCGGCCATCAGCAGGTCGGCACGCACGCCGCGCGCCAGGCCTATGCCGTGATCGCGGTAAGCGGTGATAACATGGTCGTCGGCTGTCAGCGCCTTGACCGCGCCCAGATGCACGGCTTCATGCCCGCTGGCCAGATGCAGATAAACGCCGGTAATGCGGCGCTTCTTGTCCGGCTCATCGAAGTAGAGATAGCGGCACATCTCCTCGAACTTGCGGATCAGCACCATCTCCTCGTACCAGGTGAGCAGAGTTTCCTTGCTCAGGGTTTCGGTTTTCGTCGCCATCGAGGCTCCTCATCTGTGGGCATATGGATAAAGAAGCAGCCCAAACGGGCGCACGCTCCCCGCGCACGAACCCAACAATAACCGCTTGCAGTGAATAGCGTAAGTCTACCGCACGACTCGCCGTTCGTGAATGACCGGGCGATTCGTGATTCTTCCTAGAGGGGGCGCAAAACTGGGCGGCGGGCGGTTCTCCCCCTCTCCAGTTTGCGCACGGCGTTTCGGGTCGGGCGGGCATGGAGAGGGGGTTGGGGGTGAGGTTTTCTGGCTAGCGGCGCAGCGGTCATGCCCGCCTGTTTCTCCACTCCCGCGATTCCGCCGGTTGTGGAGGAGAGTTACAGAAGATTCACCACAGAGGCACTGAGAACACAGAGTCGTTTCTCCGTGTCCTCAGTGCCTCTGTGGTTCGGGCCATTACTCTTCGCGTGCAGCGACTAGCTCTTCCAGCCGGTCTACGTAGCGGGCCAGCACGCCAAACGTCGTTTCGACCGCTTCCGGCGTTTGCATGTCCACGCCCGCCAGCTTGAGCGCGTCAATCGGGTACAGCGAGCCGCCCGCCTTGAGCATACTCAGATAGCGTTCGGCCGCGCGCGGCTCCTCGTCAAGCACGCGCTGCGCCAGCGCATGGGCTGCGCTGATGCCAGTCGCGTACTGGAACACGTAGTAGTTCATGTACAGGTGGCCGAAGGTCGCCCAGGTGATGCCGGTGCGCGCGCCATCGGGGTTGAGTTCGTCCCCGTAGCCTTCCTGATACAGTTCGAGCATCCGCGCATTCATGGCATCGGCGGTCAGGCCTTCGCCAGCCTCGATGCGCTGGTGCATCTCCAGCTCGAAGCGGGCCAGCGTAGGCATGATGAAGAAGTAGCGATGGAAGTTATTCATCGCTTCCTCGATCAGCGCGATCTGGAATTCGGGGTCGGGATTGGCCTTCATCAGATGGGCGCGCACCAGCGCCTGGTTGAAGTTGGACGCCACCTCGGCCACGAACAGCGAATAATGGGAATAGTGGCTGGGCTGGTTCTCCCACGTCAAATACGAGTGCATCGAATGGCCGAGTTCGTGGGCCAGCGTACTCATGGACTTCAGGTCGTCGTTGTAGTTGTGCATGATGAAGGGGTGCGTGCCCTTCCAGCCGAAACTGAACGCGCCCTGCCGCTTGCCCACATTCGGGTAAATGTCCACCCAGCGGTCTTCGAGCGTGCCCTTGCGCAGCACGCGCACGTACTCCTCGCCCAGCGGCCCCATGCCCTCGCTGATCCAGTCTATCGCCTGCTTGTACTCGACGACTGGCTGTATGCGGGCAACCGGCGCCCAGATGTCATACGGGTACAGCTTGTCCACGCCGAGCGCCTTGCGCCGCACCGCCCAGTAACGGTGCCAGGTGGGGATGTGCTTCTTGAACGTCTCCACCAGATTGTGGAAGACGGCCGGCGGCACATTGTTCTCGAACAGCGCGGCGTCGAGCGATGACTCGTAGAGGCGGGCGCGGGCGAAAAACACGTCACCCTTCATGGCAGCGATCAGATTGCTGGCCAGCGTTTCCTTCAACGACAGATAGCTGTCACTGTAGTGCTCCCAGGCGCTGCGCCGGGCGTCGCGCTCGGGGTGGGCGAGCAGCGCGTCAATCGTGCCCTGCGTCACCGGCAGCAGTTCGCCGCTGGGCGGGGTGGCCGGTTCGAAGGGCATTTCAACGCTTTGCAGCATCTCGGACGTATTCTCGATTTGGTCGAACGGCTCGGCCAGCGCGCCCAGCAGTTCCTCGACTTCAGCCGAGCGCACATGCGCCTGTTTACGAAACAGGTTATCCACGTAGTGCTGCAATTTGGCGAGGCGCGGCTCGCTGGCGATCCAGCGGTCGAGCGTCTCGCGGCCCATGGCCAGCAGTTCAGGGTCAGAGAATGCCGAGGCCGCCATCAGCCGCCCGAACAAACCGCCCGCTTGCCCAGCCATGCTGTTCGCCGCCGCGTTCGACGAATCGCACGACTGCTCCATCAGGGCGTAGAAATAGACGTGGCCGGCGGCGTTGAAGATCGCCTCGGCCGTGTCAAGATAATCCGCCAGCCTGGCCGGCGAATCGCCCAGGTGGCCCTCGAAGGCCTTGAGTTCGGGCAGGCGAGCTTCGGCCGCGGCATACGCTTCCTGCCAGGCGGCGGGCGTCGCAAACACACTTTCGGCGTTCCAGCGGTGCTCGGCCAGCACCTCGGCGCGCTTCAGAACTGCAGACGGGGACGGCATCAGGGCAACTCCTTTTTGGGCTATCAGGATGCCTTCAGTGTAGTGGAAAGGGGGTGAAAGGTGAAAGGGAAGTTACGGGTTACGAGTGGTGAGTTACGAGTCATGAGGGGCGAGTTACGGTGTCTTTCGGTCGGCGCGTTACGTGCAGCATGGTGGCTAAATCGCGGATGGATTTCCTCCATTCAAACTACTGCGTGTCTGGGCCGGGATGCGTTATACTGGTACGGAAGTCGTGCGCACGCGCACTGACCCCCTGAAACCCAACTGACTTGACGGCCTTTTTTCACGCAGGAGCCGGACCCATGAAGGTCTCCATCCTCCAGGAGCAGCTTGCACGCGGTCTCGGCATTGTCGGCCGGGCCGTCGACTCACGCTCGACGCTGCCCGTGCTGTCCAACGTCCTGCTCGCCACCGGCGAGTCCCGGCTGATGCTGGCGGCCACCAACCTCGAGTTGAGCGTGACCACCTACATCGGTTCGCAGGTGCAGAAAGATGGCAGCATCACCTTGCCGGCCAAGACCCTCGGCGAACTGGTGAGCAATCTCTCGCCCGAGCGTGTGGATCTCACGCTCGACAACGCCACGCAAACGGTCAACGTCAAGTGCGGCACCACCAACTCGCACATCAAAGGCATCTCGGCCTCCGAGTTCCCGCGTATCCCCGAAGCCGGCAATGCCGATATCGTCCTCAACGGTGGCCAGTTGAAGGCCATGATCGAGGAGACCGTCTTCGCCGCCGCCCGTGAAGACACACGGCCGATCCTGACTGGTATCTACGTTCATCTCGATGGCAACGTAATTACGATGGCCGCCGCCGATGGCTTTCGCTTGGGCGTACGCACCGCCACGCTGAATCAGCGCTTCGACAAGCCACGTGAGCTGGTTATCCCGGCGCGCACACTGTCCGAAGTCGCTCGCATCATCAGCGACGAATCGCGCGATGTGGCGATTACGCTGCCCGGTGAACGCGATCTCGTCCAGTTCTCCATCGAGAACACGGTCGTTTCGTCGCAGCTCATCGAGGGCCGCTTCCCCGATTTCGCCGCCATCATCCCCAAGGCCTTCAACACGCTGGTTCAGGTGGACGCCGCCGACCTGCTCAAGCAGTGCAAGCGCGCCGAAATCTTCGCCCGCGATAACAACTACAGCGCCCGCCTCACCATCCGTCCGCCCGCCGGGCCGGGTGAACCGGGCGAAGTGCTGGTGACCGGCAAGAGCAACGAGCGCGGCGATAACGAAGGCCTGCTTGATGCCTCGGTCGAGGGTGCGGCGCTGGAGACGGCCTTCAACGTGCGCTATCTGATTGACGTGCTGAGCGTGATTGGCGACGGCACGGTGCGGCTGGAGAGCAACGGTCCGTCTGCGCCGGGTGTGCTGCGCCTCGCCGAGCGCGAGGACTTCCTGCACCTGATCATGCCGATGAGTGTCAATCGCTAGAGCACCGCAAGCCAGGCCAAATAGTCACCCGATGCACAAAATGGCACAGGCGGGAACTCCCGCCTGTGCCATTTTTTACTTTCTACTTTCCACTCGTTCTTGATTCCCGTGCGCCTGTTACTTCGCCTTGGCCATCACCATCTGGGTCAGTTCGCCAATGTGGGCGACGATCAGCGGGTCGGCTTCTTCGCCTGCCAGTTCAAGATAGACCGTATATTCGCCTACGGCGTCGCTGTGCTGGCCGAGCGCCTCGAAGGCGGCGGCCAGGCCCGCATGCGGAACGGCGTATTCGGGCATCTGGCCGATGGCGTTGGCATAGTCGGCGATGGCCTCGTCGAGGCTGCCAGATAGCCGGTAGGCGTCGCCGCGCATGGCCAGGGCGCT
>JAEURB010000274.1 GCA_016788435.1 Anaerolineae bacterium
TGGGTTGAAACCGCTCAACGGATGGGCGTACGCTTCCTACCCGACGCGCAGTTCGGTATCCCGTCGGCTACCGGCACCAACAGTGTGCGCCTGTTCGATATGCAGCAGGCCTACAGCACGCTGGCAAACGGCGGCAACCGGGTGGCCCTCTATCCCATCGTGCGTATCGCCGATGCGAGCGGAGCGGCCGTCGCCAACCCGCCCACCACGCCCCCGACGACGACTGTGCAGCCGCAAATCGCCTTCCTGATGCAAAATATCCTTGCCGACAATCAGGCGAGGTCGCTGGTGTACGGCACGAATTCACCACTCAACCTGCCTGAATTCGCCGGCCGCGTGGGCGCGCTCAGCGGCACGTCGGATGGAGCGCGCGATCTGTGGACGCTCGGCTTCTCAGCCAACCGCGTCGTCGGCGTTTGGATGGGCAATATCAACGACGTGACGACCAATTCGAGCGGCATGGCGGCGGCCGCGCCGGTGTGGAATGCGGTCATGCGGACGGCGCTGGCTGGCAGCCCACCGCCGCAGTTCGCCAATCCCGGCGGCATCGTACAAGCCCAGGTCTGCTCGGCGACCGGCGCGGTCTTCCAGCCAGATCAAGCGTATCCGTGCCCGGCAATCAATACCGAGATGTTCGTGCAGGCCATGCCGCCGCCATCGGCCGCCAACGCCTTCATCCAGAATACGCCGATTGATAGCTGGAGCGGGCTGATCGCCACGCAGTACTGCCCGGATAACGCGACCACACGGCTGGTGCTTATGACGAATGACCCGACCGCTGCGCCGTGGGTCAATTCTCCGGCGGGCGCGTCGTACGCGGCGTCGGTTGGGCTGCAACCGCCGAATATCTCGCCGCCTGCGGGCGAATGTACACCCAGCACGCAAAACCCGGTGATCGGCATCTCGTCGCCCACCACCGGCCAAAGCGTGTCCGGCGCGGTGCAGGTCAACGGCCAGGCGACCGCCGCAAACTTCAACCGCTACCAGCTGGAGGTATCACCCGCCAACAGTGGCAGTTTCGGCATCATCTTCGGCCCGGTGGGAACGCCCGTGCAGAACGGGCTGCTCGGTCAATGGGATACCAGCGGGGTGCCGAACGGGGCCTACGACCTGCGGCTGACCATGTTCTCCTCGACGGGTGGCACCGCCTCGCGCACGGTCACGGTGGTCGTCAACAATGTGACGCCCACCCTGGTACCGACGCCACTGCCGATCTTCACACCGTCGCCGCTGCCACCGATTGACCCGCTGCTGCCCATCGCCACTCTACCGATGCCGATTGGGCCGACCCCGACCATTCAACTGGGGCCGTAAGCACCTCATCCAGCTACCCAAACAACAGCGGCGAGCCGATTGGCTCGCCGCTGTACTGAGGCCCTCACCCTTTGTCCCTCTCCCAAGTGGAGAGGGAAAACGACTAGGCGATGGTGACGCCCGCGCTCAGATAGACGTCCTGGATAGCGTTGAGCAAACGCACACCATCCTCCATCGGGCGCTGGAAGGCTTTACGGCCGCTGATCAGGCCGGTGCCGCCCGCGCGCTTGTTGATGACCGCCGTCCTCACGGCTTCCTCGAAGTCCTCGGCACCGCTTGCGCCACCGCTGCTAATCAGGCCGGCGCGGCCGTTGTACGAGTTCAGCACCTGGTAGCGGGTCAGGTCAATCAAGTGATCGGTCGTCAGTTCGGTGTACATGCGCTCGTCGAGCTTGCCGTAGGACGAGCCGCCCATGTTGAGGGCCTTGTAGCCGCCGTTATGGGTGGGCAGCTTCTGCTTGATGATATCGGCCTCGATGGTGACGCCGAGATGAATGGCCTGGCCGGTGAGGTCGGCCGCTGTCTCGTGATTGACGCCCGCCACCTTGAAATTGCTGTTGCGAACGTACGTCCAGAGAACCGTCGCCATGCCGAGTTCGTGCGCCTTGTAAAAGGCCTGCGCGACTTCGACGAGCTGGCGCGTACTGTCGGGAGCGCCGAAGTAGATCGTGGCACCAACCGCC
>JAEURB010000312.1 GCA_016788435.1 Anaerolineae bacterium
CACGGCGCTCACTTCGATTTCGCCGCCCGGCGGCGTGTACTTGATGGCGTTGTCAATCAGGTTGGCGATCACGCGCTCGATCAGGGCGGGGTCGTGCGGCACAGCGGGCAGGCCTGGCGCGAGTACTGCCCCGGCCTGGCAGCCAGTGGCTTCGAGGAGGACTTCGGTCGCGGTGAGCGCGCTCATCACCACCGGCTCAATGGGCGCCAGTTGCAGCGCCAGATTCACCTGCTGGTCTTCCAGCCGCGCCACGTCAAGCAGAGTCTTCGACAGGCTGGCTAACTGGGCTGTGCTGTGCTGGCCCATGCGAATCAGCTTGCCAACCTGCCCGGCCCATTGTTCATCGCCCACCCGGGCGCCGAGCCGGTTGATGGCCTCGAACGCCAGTTGAATATTCTGCAGCGGGTTGCGCATATCGTGCAGCGCCATCGCGCTCAGGTCACGGCGCAGGGCATCGCGCTCGTCCAGCCGGTTGAGCGCGGCCAGCGCGTGTTCGAGCGTCAGCGCGCCGTCCAGCGGCTGACGCAGCAGTTCCAGCGCCTCGGCGGCCCACGCGGCCGCGTCATCGTCGAATGCCTCGCAGTACGGCGCGACCAGCACCAGCACCGCCTCGCAGGGTTCGCCCAACGGCACAGCAAGCGCGGCCCCAGCGGCGGGCAGCGACGGGTCGAGCGACGGCGGCCCCCAGCGCGGATCAGAGCCGATGTCGCGCAGCAAAACCGGGGCGCTGCGGGCGGCCGCATAACCGGCGATGCCCTGAGTGAGCAGCAGTTCAACCAGCGCCGGGTCTACCTGCCGGGCGCTGCCCACTTCGCAGACGGCCGCCGCCAGCAGCGCACCGTCGCTGAGGGCCAGCAGCGCGCCAAAGTCAGCTCCTGAGCCTGCGCACAGGGGCGGCAGCGCCGCTTCCAGCATCGGCCCTAACTGCGACGGGGCCTGCAGCAGGGCCAGCATCAGGCCAGCCATGCGCTGATCAACCGCTTCGCGCACGTTCGGTTCCGCCCATATCATTCCGTCATCCACCATCCGCGCCCACAACGGGATGGGCCGCGCCCTGAAATGCACGCTGCCCATCTATAGGTTCTACTTCGAAGATGGTGGGGAGGAGTATGGAGAAGTTATGAAATTCGTCTTCACGAAACCGGTTTGGCGCGCGCTTCCTTCACCCGTTCAATCAGCTTGAGGAAGCTTTCATCCGGCCTGGCGCTGTCGCAGGTGAGCGGATTGTCGAAGGCCGCCGAAATGCCCGACGAGGTGAAGCCGTCCACCAGCAGGGGGATGATCGGCTTGGTGGAAGCGACGTAGCGGCGATAGGCCAGCTTGACGTAGGGGTTGGAGGTGGACTGGCGCGACAGGACGAGGGCCATGACGCCGCACTCTTTCACGGCCTGATCAACGCCCTTTAGCCAGTCGTCGGTGCCTTGCACGAGGTATTGGTCCACCCAGACCTGTAAACCGGCGTCCTGCATTTTGACCATCAGCGGCGCGGCGAGGCTCTCCCAGTCCGTGCGTGTGTAAAGCAGGAAGGTGTGATTGAGCAGGCGGCCCGGTTCGAGGCCGGTGCCGAGGCGCTGAGTGGTGGGGCGGTTCGAACGGCGCAATGTTTCGGCAATCGCGCTCACCAGCTCGCCGGTTTGCTCACGGGTAAGACCGAGGGCGCGCGTTTGAATCTCGTCCTGTCCCGTTTCGGCCAGCGGCTTGCGCACGTAATGCAGCTGCACCGTGCCTACGCGCAGCACATCGTCCGGGTTGAGGGCGGCGCGGCCTTCCAGCTTCTGGCCATTGAGGAAGGTGCCATTGGTCGAGCCGGCGTCCTCGACGATATAGCCGGTTTTCTCACGTTTGAGCGTCAGGTGATAGCGGCTGACAGCGTCCTCGGCCACGACGATGTCGTTCTTCGCCTCGCGGCCGACGGTGACAATCGCGTTGTTGAGCAGGTGAACTGCGCCGACTTCCGCGCCACGTGAGAGGACGAGATAGTGGCCGAAGGCGCTGACCGAAGTCAGGGCAGATTTGATCGGTTCACTGGGTGTTTTGAACTTCACGCCGGCCAGCTCGCCGGTGCCGATTCGTTCGTAGAGCAGGGTCACGCTGTCGCCAAGCTCGATCAATTCCCCCGTGTTCAGCAGGCGCTGGCGCACGCGCTGACCGTTGACGAAAGTGCCGTTGGTGGAGGTGGTGTCCACCAGCTCGTAGCCGCTGCTGGATTTGACCAGTTTGCAGTGTTCGCGGCTGATTTCGTCGTCGCGGATGATGATCTGGCAGCGAGCGCCGCGTCCGATCAGGACTTCAGCACCGGTCAGGTCATAGATCGCCCCGGGAGAAGGCCCCCGGCGCATGACAAGACGCTGCACCATACAACCGAATCCAGTAATCCATTAAAGGCGCCGGCCGCCTTGATATCTCACCATCATAGCAAGAGTCCGGCGCACGGAAACAAGCATTCTTACGATCTTCACAAATCCAGACATTCGGCGGCCGTCATTGAACCGGCGCGATCGGGTCGCCGGTGAAGCGAATCAACTGGTAACGCTCGCACACATCGAGCGCCTCCTCGAACTCCTTATCGCTCAAATCGAGCATCAGGCGCACGTAGTCTATGTCCTGCGCGAAGGGGGCGGGCAGGCGCTGCATCTGATGGATAATCATGAGCGCGTGAAACAGCGGCAGGTCTCCGCCGGGCTGGGCGGCATAGCCTTCGGTCATCTATTCCTCTGGATTGGGTAATTCGGGCGCATATGAATTGATGCATCAAGTCAGGCCAAATGTGAAGGGTCAACACGGCGGCCGATTGCGGATGCCAGGGCTTCGGGGAAGGGTTGTGAGGGGGTGCAAATTCCGCTATCATGCGCAACGTGGTGAGGAGTCGCCAAGTGGTAAGGCAGCGGACTTTGGATCCGCCATTCGCAGGTTCGAATCCTGCCTCCTCAGCAGCGCGGGGTGAACGCCAGTCGTTCGCCCCGCTTCGTTTCCCTCCGTCCAGCGGTTAAGAGGAGTGGACTGCACGGCCGCGCCGTCTGCCTTATACTGTGGTCAGGGTTTCGTTGATATGGAAAAGGAGAACTTGATGGCCGACAGCCGGCGCCTTGCCCTGCTGATTGATGGCGACAACGCACAGGCGTCGCTGCTGGAACAGATGATCGCCGAGGCCAACAAGTATGGCGTCGTCACCATCCGCCGTGTGTATGGCGACTGGACCGAGCCGGAGATGAAAAGCTGGAAAGCGGCGCTGCACAGCAACGCCCTGCAGCCGATCCAGCAGTTCCGCTACACCATCGGCAAGAACGCCACCGACAGCGCCATGATCATTGACGCGATGGACATTCTGTATACGGCGGGCGTGGATGGCTTCTGCCTGATTTCGAGCGACAGCGACTATACGCGGCTGGCGACGCGCATTCGCGAGAAGAACCTGTTCGTGATGGGTATCGGCAAAACGAACACGCCGCGCTCGTTCGTCAACGCCTGCGATGTGTTCGTGTATACCGAGAACCTGGCCGTCGAGCAGCCCGCGCTCCCGGCCCAGCCCGCCAGCGTGAAAAACGGCAAGCAGAGCGCAGCAGCAGCGGAAGAAGCCGCCGCTCTCAGCGTCGAATCGCTGTTCCAGACGGCCTTCGACCAGGCGGCGCAGGATGACACGGGATGGGCGCTGCTGAGCGCGGTCGGCTCGAAGCTGCGCCAGCTTGACCCGGCGTTCGACTCGCGCACCTATGGCTTCCGCACGCTGTCGCTGCTCATCAACGCCCATCCCGATGTCTTCGAAGTTCGCCACAAGAAGAGTGGCGACCAATCTGGCATCTTCTACGCGCGGCTCAAAGACGCCGGCCGCCTGCGTACCATCAAGCGCAAGTAGCCCGGCGGATGAGCGCGTTGGCCAGGGAGGCCATCCGATCAAGATGAAGCATGGACGCACGTTTGGGGTTTTGCTGGTTCTGGGGGTTCTCGTGGTCATGGCGATTTCCGTCAGGGCGCAGATTGAAACGCCGCCCCCGCCGATGAACGGCGTGATGCTCTGCGAAACGGCGGGCGGCACAGTCGTCACCCGCTATCCGGCGCTCGGCACCAACAACCCGGAGACTGATCTGACCGTGTTCGCCCTGGGTAAGCCGTTCTGTGAGTTCACAGCCGGGGACGGCAGCAGCATCAGCGCCCCACTGGACGTGCTGGCGGCGAACGGCCCGACACTGGCGGCTATCGCCTACTTCTACCCGCCCGCATTCGTGCCGGATGGAACGACCGCCAATCCTTCGTATACCTATTGCAACCAGCTTGGCGGCGCGATCAATTTTGGCGCGGTTAGCGCGACCGGCAGCGGGTGGGTATCGGCCGATGATGTCAACGACACTCGCACGTTCTGCGTGTTTGCCGATAGCTCGATGATCGATTCGTTCGGGGTGTTCTACAAATCGGACGGGGCGATTCGCGGGGCCGATCTCAGCAGCGCCTTCACCTGGCAACCCGGCCGCGAGTACGCCGGTACTTTCCAGCAGTAGTCGCGAAGCACAAAGGGGCGCTAACCTACAGGGCTGTTGCCAAGTCGGGTGGCCGGTGCGCCCACGAGCGCAAGCACCACCGGCCCAACTGCAACCTCACCCCCCACCCCCCTCTCCGAACACAGTGTATTGACCGGAGTGGGGGTGAAAAGCGCCTGACAGTTAGTGACCCTGTTACAATCGGGACAACCGGACAGAATCTAAACATCAGGACAGACACTTGAGGGAAGAATGTACGGGACATCGGGACAGAATTGCGGACAACGGATGCGCTGTGAGGCAAGCGCACA
>JAEURB010000329.1 GCA_016788435.1 Anaerolineae bacterium
CTGAGATACGGACGAATATGCAATTCGAACTGGGCTTCGGTTACACTTCGCGGGATAGTGCCCATGGTTGAATGTCCTGTAGAGGGGGATTCGCCCATGGTGCACTATCTTTCTTCCTTCTCCAAAAGTTTCAATGAGTTCGAGGCCTGACCTCTTGGTATTTTCCACCAAGGTCGCGGATCGCGTAGAGCGAATTCTGCGCGCAATTGGAGGCACACCGGAGCTACCGTTCACTTCAGAAGATGACCAAAGAATGGTTGACCTGATCGCTCTGGCATGCGTATCCATCGAATGTGAGAACAGCCTTTGGGTGGCGGCCATGATGCCTGATTTTGGACGTGAGCTTGATCCGAAAAGGCTGGCAAAAGGCAATCCGGGGCTTCCCAAATCTGTTGTACTCCCCACGATTATCATTAAGGAAGAGGATATCGGGCGGCTTCTGGATTGGCAGACGCAAAACAGCAAGCCAATTCATGTGTGGCACACCTTCTACGACAGATCGTATGGGATCTCGCTTGAATACGCTAATGAGTTGATTTCCACTGGGGCGATTGTGGGTACCCGACAAACCTTCCAAGCTCCTGGTGGAGCTACGAGCCACAAAACGATCTACAAAATCTACTATCACTACGGATACCCGTTGGCCATATCAAATGAAGAGCCGCAATTAGAGGCAGCCCACATTATCGACAAGAATGGACATATCCTTCCGTATGTCAAATTCGTCGGTGGTACGGTGACCCTGCACTCCGACGCAATCACGCAACTCAACGAACTCGAAACCGCCCGGAGGCGAGAGTGAAGTCGCACCAGTCGTTGCCAACTACAGGACCAAAGCGTGAAGCCCTTCGACAAAAAGGACAATTTGGGACTCCACGTTGGGTTGCTAAGGCAATGGCAACCTATGTGGTCCAACCCGAAGTAAGAACCATCCTTGAACCTGCGGTTGGGGAGGGTGCGTTTCTTAGGGCAATGGATGACGTTGCGTCGGCTAAAGGTCTAAAGCCGCAGATCGTGGGCTATGAGCTTTTTCCGGAGGTTCTCAATCAGGCCAGAGAGAATGGAATCTCATCATCTCTGCTTAGCACTGTAAAGATTCACGACTTCATGTCCGAAGCGCAGGTCAGTAACTTTGACGCCATCATTGCAAACCCCCCTTATATTCGCCACCACCGGCTCGGTGCGGAACAGAAACTGGCACTACAGACTTTGGCCAAGGAACTGACCGGCCTACAGATAGATGGTCGTGCAGGGCTCCATATCTATTTTCTGGTGAAGGCGCTTTCCCAGTTGAACCCAGGCGGCCGTCTTGCATTTATCATGCCCGCTGATACGGTCGAAGGAGTATTTGCGCCGTCCCTTTGGAAATGGATTGCGGCAAACTACGCAATCGATGCGGTTGTTACATTTCAGCCTGGCGCAACACCTTTTCCCAACGTTGACACGAACGCCTTGGTTTTCCTTATCAGGCGTGCTGCTACGTCCCGGGAATTAATGTGGGTAGAGTGTCGAAAGGCGGAATCAGAAGCACTCCAGGATTGGCTTGATGGATCAATGTGTGAAGTAGACAACGAATACCTTTTGGCAATAAGGAGAGCCTTACCGGAGGCTTTGGCTACTGGATTCTCAAGACCTCCGATGGAAAGCGATGATGGTTCACACATACGTCTCGGCGAGCTCTGTGCTGTGATGCGAGGAATCGCTAGTGGCGCCAATGAATACTTCCTGTTTACGAAGGCGCGTATCTCACTCTCAGGAATCCCCGATCGGTATTTTGTGAGGACAATAGCACGAACCCGAGACGTGCCTGGCCCTCTCGTTGACGAGCAACTCCTGGATCATCTTGATCTGAAAGGACGCCCTACCTTTCTCCTCAGTCTTCAGGACACACCTCAGGATTCTTTACCCAAAAGCGTTCAGGACTATATTCGACATGGGGAACAGATTGGCCTTTCTGATCAGGTTTTGTTATCCACGCGTAGACCTTGGTACAAGATGGAGAGTCGCCGGACGCCGCCGCTGCTCTTTGCTTATTTGGGACGGCGCAATACCCGGTTCATCCTGAACGAGGCTTCCGTTGTCCCACTCACGGGGTTTCTCTGCGTTTACCCAAAACACGTTTCGTCCCTTGAGGAAACCCTGCGGCTATTCCGCGCATTACAGGATCCAAGGGCTCTCACAAATCTCAGGCTGGTTGGGAAGAGCTACGGGGATGGAGCGCTGAAAGTCGAACCAAGGGCATTGGAGAGATTACAGATTCCCTACGAAGTTGCGGATGAGTATGGTCTCATCCCCCGGCGACAACCCGTAAATTTAGGCCTCGGCATCTGATCCCAATCCATTCGAATAAACCCGCACCTGAGAATCAAATCAACCAGCCCCCGGTTCATTCTCTCAACCGGGGGCTGGGTGTTTCTGCGCTTTTCCTGTTTCCCTCCGGCGGGGGATTACTCCTCGCCGCCGCCGTCTCCGCCGCTGCCGTTCTTCTTCCGCAGCATACGCGCCACCACGATCACGCCCACCAGGCCCACCAGCGCCACGCCAAGGATGGCGAAGGTGCCGGTGTCGCCCGCGCCGCCTTCGTCGAACAGGCCGGTATCGGGCAGCGCGGTCGGGCTTGGTACGGCGGTTGGGAAGCCAGGCGTGCCTTCAAGCGTAGCAGCCGGGCCTTGCGGCGTCTGGAAGTAGGTCGCCAGCGCGGTCGCCGTCTGGTTCACAGCATCCAGCGGGCTGGTCGGGACGATGGCCACCACCGTGCCACTGATCAACTGCTGCACGATGGCTTCACGCGTTTCCAGCATGGACTGTGTGGCCTGGGCGGCCTGTGTGGCCTGCTGCGCCTGCGCGGCGACAAGCGCCTGGTTGGCGGCGGCGATCTGCGCGGCGGCGGCATCCAGCGTGCCCTGAACCATCGGGCCAGAGGCATCAATCGTCGCCTGCAAGCGCACGATTTCGAGCGAGAGCGCGCCCTGCGTCGCTTGCAGAATTGCGACCTGCGTGCCCTGCAGGTCGGCGGGCGGCTGTGAGCCGATTTGCCCCGCCAGCGCGCTCAAATCGGCCAACTGCTGCTGAAGCACCGCGATCTGGGCCGACAACGCGCCGATGTTGTTGGTGGCGGCGGTCGCTGTCGCCTGAGAGACCGCGACCTGGGTGGCCTGCGGATCGCTTGGCGGCTGCGCGGTGGCCTGCGCCAGTTGGTTGTTGGCCTCGGCCAGCGCCTGCTGCTCCGCCGCGATCTGGCCTTCAAGCTGTGTGATTTGCGCCCCAATGGCATCCTGCGTGGCCGAGATAGCCGCTATCTGGGTCGCTTGCGCGGCGGCCGGGTCCTGCGCCTGCAGCCCGGCGATTTGCGTGCCCATCGCATCGAGCGTAGCCACCGGAGCGGGCGTGCCGATTGAGACGACCGTCGCGATCAGGCTGCCCACCTCCTGCAGCGCAGCCGATTGAGTCGCCTGAAGCCCAGCCACCTGCGTCGAGAGGGCGGCATTGGTGGCCTGCGCGGCGGGCGTGAGCGCGGCGATCTGCGTTTGCAGCGGCGCGACGGTCAGGGCGAATTCATCCAGCGCAAGGTTGATCGAGGCCGCCGCCGTCGCGGCAATCGCCGCCTCCTGACCCAGCGCCGCCTGCGTCATCTGCTGGTCGGGGCCGCTCGTCATCACCACCGGCAACTGCACATTGACGGCCGCGCTGGTGGCCAGGGCCGCGAGCGTGGCGAAAATGGCGTTGTCCACGTTGGCGGCCTGCGTCGCATAGGCTGCTTCGGTGGCGAACAGCAGGGCGTAATCGGTGGTCGGCGAGCCGGTCGGCAGGCCAGTAGGCGCTGCGGTCGGCGGAACTGTCGGCGGGGCCGTCACTGCCTGAGTGGGCTGTGCGAGGGCGGTCGCCGTTTCGGCGAAGGCCGCCGCCTGCTGCGTCAGCGCGATGATAGCCGGGTCTTCGGTCGGCACCGGCGTATCGGTCGGCACCGGCGTCGGCTCTACCGGCGTATCGGTCGGCACGGGCGTGGGCGTAGCGGCCGCGGCGGTCAGCGTGAGCGCCAGCACTTCGGCCGATTGCGTTTGCGTCGCCGCCAACTGCGCCTCGACAGTCGAGTTGAGCAGCACCACTTGCGTGGAGGTGAGGTCGAGCGGGTTGATCGGGGCCGGGCGCGTCGCCAACAAGACGAGACCGATCAGGCCGATGACGAAGATGGCGACCAGCGCCAGCGCCAGCAGCACGAACGACCGGCTGACTCCGCCGCCCGGTTCCGGCTCGACGACGATCTCCGGCATGTCGCTGCCAGCAGTGGGAATGGTTCCGGTGGGGATGTCGTCCGTGGAAAGGTCGGGGCCGTCGCCGAAATCGAACTCATCCGGCACCTCGTCGCCGCCGTTATCATGCCCGTTCCCGAAGATATCGTCATCAAAGTCGAAGTCGTTGGGTTTGTTGCCCATGCAATGTCCCCCTTAGCATGACGGCACGGCAGCGAGGCCGGCGGCGTAGCGTATGTGCGGACGGGTGCGGAAGTTAAGTTCCGCAAACGCAGACATTACGCTTTTCGATCCGATTATCTCCCAAATACTTCGATGTTCGCAAGTGGTATGGGCATTCGTTCACCCGTAATCAGCTCCACCTGGGCGCATAACACGCGCAAGCCGTTCTCCAACACTTGCGGATCTTCGGGCAAAGCAAGGATTTGGCCAGAAATCGAGGAGCCGTCGCTGCGCATCACCCGCACCGGCATCCCCGCTTGCAAGGCGAGTTGCACGCTCGGCGGCGCGGGCCGGTCAATGGCGGGCAGCGGCACGTTAACGATGACTTCCGGGCGGTGCGGCGCGGTGAGGCTGGGAACAGCGGCGTCCAGCGTAGCCTGCTTGCCTTCGAGATCGGCCAGAAACTGCAGGAGGGAGGGGTTGAGGCGCGCGGTGCCAAATCCTTCGAGCAGCAGAATCGGGCCGGGCGCGAGGAGGGCGGTTTCCAGCAAGCCGGATTCCATGCCCGGCGCGATCAGCCCGGCGACGCCCTGTGATTCCATCAGCGCGATACCCGCCGCCTTCAGCCGCCGCTTGGTGACGATAATTGCGCCGCGATAGCCAATTCCCAGCGCGTCGCCTGCCCCGTCCAGACCAGCGTTCGGCTCAAAGCGCAGCGAACCGAGCGCCCGTTTGCCGTTGCCCCACACGCCTTGCAGCAGCGCGCCGTAGGTTTCGACGACTACGCCGCGCGTGGGGTCCACCTCCAGCACCTGTCCGTTGACACCGGCGGTCACTTCGACCATCGCCGGATCTTCCTCGATCAGAATGCGGCCATGCTCAATCAGTGTGACCATTCCGGCCACCGGTGATTGCACCTTGCGCCGGCCCTTGCGCGCCACGACTTGCCCGGCCTCGACGCGGTCACCAGCGACCACGCTCAGCAGATCAGTCAAGTCGCTGGCGCGGCGCAGCCTGAGCAGTTCCATGCCGTCCAGCAGATGAACCGGCGCGGGATAGGCACCCTTCACCAGAATATCGCGGAGTCCCACACGCGCGCCGATGGATGTTTCGAGATGGGCGTTGCCCGCGCCATCCGGCAGCATCCGCTCGCGCCGGATCAGCGTGAGGGGCAGCATCTGGCGCTGGTCAGGATAGTAGGTTGCGGAGGTCATCCACAGGCTCCTGGGCTGGCGCGGCGCTGGACTTCGTACGCGGCGGCGGCAGCGCCTCGGGCGCGGCGCTAGATTTCGCGCCCGGCGGCGGCAGGGCGATAGGCTCGGCCATCAGGTCTTCGAGCGCCGGCAGCAGATCGTCGGAAAGGGGTGTAGGGTTCGCTGATGCGCCGGTGGACTTATCCTTCTTCCGGCTTTTCTTGCTCATCACCGGCGGCTGATCGGCGGGCGGATCGGCCACAATCTCCGCCGGGATTTCCTCCAGCCACTCCGTTTGAATCTCGCGGATCGAGTCGCCGGTAGCCTGCGCGTACCAGGCCGCCACCTGCGCCGCCCGCGCCTGCACGTCCGCCGCCAGTGGCAACGGGCGGCCGCGCGTATCCACGATGATACCGGCCGCGCCCCCCACCACCTGAACGCGCACGCCGGACTTTCCGCCGATCTTCAGGCGGCCGAGCGCCCGAACTTCGACCTGTGCCCGAACGCCGAGCCCCAGCGGATAGCGCCAGATCTGGCCGCCCGGCACGGTCGCCCGAACTATCTCACCATCGGGTAATTTGATGCGCACACTGGCGGCCGGCTTGTCGAGCTTCGGATGCCCGCTCAGGCTGAAGCACGTCCCCAGCAGGTCGAGGCCGCGCTGGTCAAGCAGTTGCACCACCGCCTGCGGGTTAAAACGGGCAATCGCGCCGAGGGCCGGGATCAGCGCATCGGCGTCCAGTTCGAGGCGGGTGACACCGGCCGGCTGCAGCGCGTCGAGGAGAAGCATTGCCGCCATGCCGGGGCGGCCGGTGCCAGCCAGTGCGCCGCCCGCGCCGACGATGCGCCCGAATGGCGGCAGGGGCCTGTGAGGGCCAGGCAGACGTTCCGGGCTCCAGTTGGGGCGGCTGACGTTCAGCATCAGGCGCATGGCCGCGCGCAGCAAGGCATGTTCGAAATAGAGCGTCCGCACCGAATCGGGAATCTGTGCGGGACGGGCCGCCTTGTTGAAGGCATAATCACGGATCTCGTTATCGCTGGCCGCAAAGGGCAACCAGGCGCGCACGGCCTCAAGACCCACCTCGGCGAGCAGGCTGGCCGCGCTGTGCCCCACACCGATGTCGGTGCGAATGGTCGCGCCAGCCCGGCCGCGCACGCTGGCGGCCAGTGTGCTGGTGGCGCTGCCCACATCAAGGATCATCACGTTCTGGCGCGCCTTGGCCGACTGGCCGAGAAAATCGGCGATCAACTGGTAACTTTGCGCGTTGGGCAGCACACCGGAACGGCTTTGCTCACCCACCGGCATGAAGCCGTGCGCGCGCTTCTCCGTGATCGAGTCGAAGGCGGCCGCCAGTTGAAGCTGCGCCGGCGCAATCGTCTCGCGGCGGGCATTGGCGCGCACGTTCGGCGCGGTGAAAACGGTCGTCAGCTCGAAAAAGCGCTCCTCAATTTCGCCCGTCAGGCTGGCATTTCCAGCATAGAGCACCATCGGGCGCTCGGCAGGCGGCATCAGCCGCAGGGCCAGCGCCGCCGTTTCGGCCAGATAGCGCACCGGTTTGACTGCGCCGCCATCTATTCCGCCCGTGATGAACAGCAGATCAGGCCGCGCAAGCCGAATCCGGTTGATGGTCTCGCCGGTATGCAGCGCCTCTTCCAGCGTCAGCGTTTCGACTATCGAAACGTACGTTCCGGCGGTGGCACGGATCGCGCTCGCCAGACTGTAATCGGGCATCAGGCCGAGCACAACCGTGCGCAGCGGCCGCCCCACACTGGAGGTGGCGACGAAGACATCCGCGCCAACCCGGTTCGGCTGTTCCGGCGTGATCACACGGTCACCGCCGACCAGCCGCCGGTTACTGATATCCCCCAACCTGGTCAGCGCACGCAGCAGCGCCACGCCGGGGTCGTTAGCCGGAAATGCGTGGGTTGAAGGCTCGTTGACGCTGGAAATCAGGGTATACGCCCCTTCAACCAGCTCAATGATCAGCGCGCGCGTGCGTACATTGCCGAAGTCGGCGGCAACAATCGAGTTCATCTGAGGCGCGGCGGTCTGGCTCATCGCTTCAGCCTCCCCCTAATACCGAAAGCAGGAAGGCCATGCGCTCGCTGAGTACCGCCAGCCCGCTGAGAATCGCGCCGCCATACAGCGCGCCCAGCGCGATGGCGATGAAGCCCTGCCCGACCGCCCCCAGCGTTCGCGTGAGCGGGCGGCGGCGCGCGACCACCTGCCCCGGTTCGCTGCCAGGTACCCGGCGAGCCAAATGCTGAAAGTAGATGAGCGTGCAGATGACGCCGAGCACCAGCACGAAGCCGTTGGCCAGCGGCAGATTACCCTGCCCTTCGACAGGCGGCGGGCGCAGCGCAGCGGCCGTGCTGGAAACCAACGGAACCAGCGTTCCGCTGACCGCGCCCACCAGCGCCACCGCCGCACCTACGCCCACCATGTAAGCGAGGCCGAGGTTGCCGATATGGCCGTAGCGGCGTGTGCCCTTCAGCAACAGCAGGACGCCGAGCAGCACCGGAAACAGAACGATGGCCCAGGCGCGAATATCGCTGGCCGATAGTGCTGCCCCGAAGAACGGCAGCAGCAGGTTTTCGAAGGTGACGACCACCAGGATGCCCGCCGTCAGACCAGACAGGGCGTAGACGGCGATGCGGTAGAGGAAATTATCGCCCAGCAGATAGCTGAACACCATCAGCGTCAGGGCGAAGCCGATCCACAGGCCAAACTGATCGAGCGAGATCGCCACGGTCAGCGCCTCCTTCGCAGCGCACGAAGCACATTGACGACCGCGCCGGCCATGATCAGCCCGGCCGAGACGAGGATGCCCATCGTCATGGCATACCAGCGCTCGTCACGGTAACCGGGCGTATGAGGCGGCAGGCCGATTGCGCCGGAACCGGTGACCATGAACGGCGTCGGTGTGGGCGTCATGCTCGGGGTATAAGTTGCGCTCGGCGTAAAGGTCATCGTCGGCGTGCGCGTGGCAGTGGGAGTTCGCGTGGGCGTGCGGGACGGCGTCCGCGTCGGGCTGGGCGTATCGGTTGGTGCAGGCGTGCGAGTGGGGCGGGCGGTGCGGCTGGCGGTTGGCGTGGGCGAAGCCTCGGCCTCCTGCGTGGCGCGCGCCGTACGCGAGGGCGAGGCCGTCGCTTCAGGCTCGGGCGTGTCCGTTTCCAACTGCTGCATTACCGCCACTTGGCGCTTGCCGAAGGCCGCGTGGTCTGGCGCAAATGCCCCCTGGTTCGGGATGATGAGCAGGTTGATTGCGATCCAGCCCAGCGACCCATCGTCGAGCTGGACTTCCGCCCACGACCGATCCTCGTTGTAGCCCATCACTGTCACCTCGGTACCCGGCTGTACCACGCGCAGGATCGGCGCATCGGTCGCTGGCAGGCCGCGCAGGTTGACGCCCTGCCCGCCCGCTACGAGGGCTCGCTGTGGAACCGGCGTCGGCGTGGTCGTTGGCGTGCGCGTCGGGCTGGCGGTCGGGCTGGGGGTATGAGTCGGCGTTGGCGTGAAGGTCGCCGTCAGATTGGTCAAGGGAGCAATTAGTGCGCCATCCTGCGGCGCGGCCTTGATAAGCGGCGGCGCAGAGGTTTGGCCGGGCGCGCCAGTCAGCATGCCGCCCGTCATCAGGCCGTAGGTGACACCATCGCGATAGCCCGCCCACAGCCCATCAAGCAGCCCGGCCGCCACGTAGGGTTCTGCCAGTGGCGCGGCACTGTAGGTTACGCCGGCGATGACCGGAGCATCGGCCAGCGGCGCGACCTGTTCGGCCCACGCTCGCACGTCCTCCGTCCGGTCCGCCAGCACAGCGATCAGCCGGAAATCGTCAAGCCCGGTGATAAAGGCGGCTGGCATGGCAGCCTTGAGCGCGGGCACGAGCAGATTGGCCGTGTCCTCGCTGAAGGCGCGCAGTCCGAGCGCTCCGCCCGGCAGGAAGTTGGCAATCGCATAGTCGCGGCCGCCAGCCAGCGGTTCGGCGCGGTCGAGACGGGAAACGAAATCCGCGTCGGTAGCGATGGCATCGAACAGCACTTGCGCACGTGCCAGCGTGGCCGGATTGCTGCTCACCACGACGGGATAGGCGTTGCGAAGCAGGAGATGGCGCAGCAGCGCATCGGCCAGTGGATCGAGTTCAGGCGAAGCGCCCGGCCCGTAATCCATGCCCACCAGCACGAGCGCCCCCGGTGGCAGCGAATCCACGATGTCTGCTGCGGCTGCGGCTGCACTGCCTGGCTCGAAGGCGGCCGGAGGCGGCTGGCCAATCCGCAGCGCAGGGAACAGGAACGGCAGCAGCACCGCGACCGCCAGCACGGCGAAGATGACCCAGCGTTCGGCATGGGCCGACCACTTCAGCCAGTCGCGTTTGCGGCTTTCGGATGCCGGTTTGCTGGACGAAACCCTGTCACCGCTGAAGACAGCGCCTGCCCCGGCTGCGCCAGCGGTCGCGCCAACCAGTGACGCCAGCAAGGCTGAGTGGCGCTCCTGATCAGGGGTCAGCGCCAGCATGCCCGGCTCGGGCCGCACTGCACCGCCAATGACCGGCGTCACGGCTGTCAGGTCGGCCTGCCCATCCGCAGGATCAGTTGGACCGCGGCGGCGCAGCTTACGCAGGCGCTCATCCAACTCGGATTCCGGCCGGTCCTGCTGCTGCCGCGAGATGGCGACGGCCGAAACAGCGGTGACTGTCACGTCGCTCAGCCAGTCGGGCGATTCCGGCGCTGCGCTGAGCGCGGTCAGTTCGTCGCCGTAGAAGGGCTGCGTACCGCGATAGGGGTCGTATTCGGCCGCTTCTTCCGGAATGTCCGGGCTGGTCTTCGGCGCGCCGAACCAGTCGAAATCATCGGACGCGCCACTGGTGTCCAGCAGATCCTGATTGAGCATCGCGCCCAGGTCGTCATCATCGGGGACCGCGACCATGGCGCGTTCCGGTTCCACGCCGGGCGCGGACAACATCGCCAGATACTCATCCACGTCCCCGACCTGGCTCACCAGATCGGCGGTCAGGCCTGTTCGGGTGATGGCAGGGTCGTCTACCGGCTCCTCATCCTCACCCAACTTGCCAGTTTGCAGCTTCTGCAGCCATTCATCCTCGGCCGGGGCCAGGAAGGCCGCCGCCAACGCCGAGTCGGCCGATACGTCATTTTCGCGCCCACTCGCCGCAGTTACCCCGGCCGCCAGGCCAAGACCGAGCAGCCAGTTATCCGCATCGGGCAGCGCGCCGGCCGCCATCTGCGAGGCATCCGCTTCGGTGTCGTCCACCACCCAGCCGGGATAATCGTCCGGGAGGGCCGCCGGCGTGACGATCTCATCATCGAAAAGCGACAGTATGCCGGCTTCCCCGGCTGGGCCGGTTGGTGCGATTTCATCGGCCTCGGGTTCGCCGAAAATATCATCACGCAGCCAGCCCGTATCGAAGCCGGCATTCTCGCTGGCAGTGGCCGCAATGAGTTCGCCGGAACCGGGCGCATCCTGCGATTCCAATGAGAACTCATCCGGCGGCAGTTCGGCCTGAGTAAGATCGGCACCCCCGAACATGGCGGCAAAGGCGGCCAGATCGCCGGGCGATTGCTCGGGCGCAGATTCTGGCTCAACGACGGTCAAGTCGCCCGATCCCTGCATGTCCATCAACCAGCCCAGGTCGGCCAGTGCGGGCTGTTCTCCGTCATCGGCCTGTCCGGTCTCTGGGTCAAGCGAAGACGCTGCAATTCCGGCCGCCACAACCGCCCCGCCGACCAACGCTTCGAAGGTCAGATCATCGGTTGGTACGGCTTCAGATTCGCCCTCTGCTTCAGGCGCGGATGCCGCAATACCGGCCGCCACAACCGCCCCGCCAACCAACGCCTCGAAGGCCAAATCATCGGCTGGTTCGGCTTCAGAATCGTCCTCTGCTTCAGGCGTGGACGCAGCAAATTCAGACGCGGCTTCAGCGCCGAATAGGGTTTCGAAGTCCGGCTCGTCGGCTAGTTCGGCCTCATCGTCAGGCGCGGATGCCGCAATACCGGCCGCCACAACCGCCCCGCCAACCAACTCCTCAAACGCCAAATCATCGGTCTGCTCGGCTTCGGCTTCCGGTTCAGGCGTGGACGCTGCAAACTCGGATGCGGCCTCCGCGCCGAACAGGGTTTCGAAGTCCGGCTCATCGGCTGATTCAGATTCGGCTTCCGGTTCAGGCATGGACGCCGCAATCCCGGCTGCCACAACCGCCCCGCCGACCAACGCCTCGAAGGCCAAATCATCGGCTGGTTCGGCTTCAGAATCGTCCTCTGCTTCAGGCGAGGACGCTGCAAACTCGGATGCAGTCTCAGCGGCGAACAGGGTTTCGAAGTCCGGCTCATCGGCTGATACGGCCTCATCGTCAGGCGTGGATGCCGCAGACTCGGATGCGGCCTCAGCGGCGAACAGCGTTTCGAAGTCCGGCTCGCCGGCTGATTCGGATTCGGCTTCCGGTTCAGGCGTGGATGCTGCAAACTCGGATGCGGCTTCAGCGCCGAACAGGGTTTCGAAGTCCGGCTCGTCGGCTAGTTCGGCCTCATCGTCAGGCGCGGATGCCGCAATACCGGCCGCCACAACTGCCCCACCAACCAACTCCTCAAACGCCAAATCATCGGTCTGCTCGGCTTCAGCTTCGGCTTCAGCGCCAAACAGGGTTTCGAAGTCCGGCTCATCGGTCTGCTCGTTTTCTTCCTCTGCTTCAGGCGTGGACGCTGCAAACTCAGACGCGGCTTCAGCGCCGAAGAGGGTTTCGAAGTCCGGCTCGTCGGCTGATTCGGCCTCATCGTCAGGCGAGGACGCTGCAAATTCGGATGCGGACTCAGCGGCGAACAGGATTTCGAAACCAAGCCCGTCGGCTGATTCGGCTTCAGCTTCGGCTTCAGGCGTGGACGCTACAAACTCGGATGCAGTCTCAGCGGCGAACAGCGTTTCGAAGTCCGGCTCATCGGCTGATTCGGCCCCATCGTCAGGCGTGGATGCTGCAATCCCGGCTGCCACTACCGCCCCGCCGAGCAACGCCTCGAAGGTCAGATCATCGGTCTGCTCGGCTTCAGCTTCGGCTTCGGCGCCAAACCGCGTTTC
>JAEURB010000331.1 GCA_016788435.1 Anaerolineae bacterium
GACGGCGCGGCGCGTCTTCGATGGGCTGGAGATGATCTGGCGGGCGACCGATCTCGGCCGTATCCAATCAGTGGCGACCATGCCGGCCATCTCCACCCACCAGCAGCAAGGCGACTCCGGGCGCGAACTGGCGGGTATCCCCGGCCACCTGATTCGCCTGAACGTGGGCGCCGAGCATCCGGCCGACATCATGGCCGATCTCGAACAAGCGCTCAGCGCGGCTGTCAGCAGGGACTAGGGCGCACTCCCCAGCGCATTCGCCATAAAGCCGCCAACCTGCGCGACGTAGGCCTCTCTGCCCTGCCAAATGTAATCACCATGCCCGGCCCCCGGCACGATCCAGACGGTGACGGGGCTGCCAGCGGCCAGCGCGGCGGCGCTCAGAGCTTGCGGCTCGTCAGCGGACTCGTGACTGCCGTAGACCAGCAGCAGAGGGCGCGGCTCCATCTGCGTGACCGCCGTAAGCGTGTCGAGGCTGGAGAGATCACGGCCGGTCATCAGCCGGTAGCCCAACCGTGCGCCCGCCTCGAAGGCGGGTTTGAGCAAGCCCATCCCCTCGGAAGAGCGCGACAGTTCAGGCTCGATCTGCGCGTAGTTTCCCTGGGCGACGACCGCTGCGATGGCAGGGTACTGCGCCGCCGCCATCAGAGCCGCCGCACCGCCCGCCGAGAAACCATGCAGACCGGTACGGGTCATGTCTACATCGGGGCGTCCCGCCAGATAGGCCAGCGCGTCGCCCACCTGCGCGGCCTCGGCAACGCCGAGTGACGGTGGCACGCCGCCCACACAGGCCCGCGACTCAAAGGTCAGTACATGCAAGCCGCGCTCGTGATAGACGAGGGCCTCGGCCATCCGGTCGCCACGGCCGGCTGCCAGCGTCGGTAAAACGATGACCACCGGCGCAGTTTGCCCTTCCATCCCCGCGCCGGGGATGAAGAAGGCGCGGGTTGGCTTGCCAAACTCGGCCGATGGAAAAGAGACGTCTTCGAACGGGACGGGCGGGATCGTTTCGCCGCCGCAGCCGGGCAATGTGATGGCCATCATCAGCCAGGCGCCCACCAGCGTTGGCAGGGCCAGAATGAGCAGAATCAGGGTGAGGATGACTGCCCGCAGGAAGCGGCGGCGTTTCGCGGCTGGCGCGCTGCCGCTCATTCGCGCTCGCCGGAAAGATACTGGCGCCGCACCGCGCGGCTGGCCGGGTCGGGGTAGTCGTGGTTCATCACGAGGTCGAACAGTTCGGCTTCTTTCGAGACATCCGTAGCCAGCAGCAGGTTGCCCAGCACGATATCTGTGACCAGCAGCAGGCGGGCGAAATTGGCGTACTGCCCTTGCAAGGCGGTGAACAGGACGGCGAAGACACGCTCGCGCAGTTCGGTATCCTGCAGGCCGTGGCCGGGGAAGCCGCCGTTCCAGTTCTCCTGATAGGTGCCGATGCGCAGCACGTCACGGCGGAGCGCGATCAACTGGCCGGTCGCTGCCTTGCGGTCACGAGCATCCACCAGCCGGCCGCCCGAACGATACGGCAGATTTGGCAATTGATCGTAGGTCTCGCCGGGCGAAACCCGTGCCACCAGCCGCCCGAGCGGCGTCGCGTTGATCTCGAGCGCATTGCCCAGCGCGAGGATACAGGCGCGATAGTAGTGAGCGCGGGCAGGAAGAGCCGCGCACTGGTCGAAGCGCCAAAGCAGACTGAGATAATCGCCAAAATCGAGCGGAAGCTGAGGCGGCGATTGTGGCGCATAATCGCTCAGCAGTTGACCGATGCGGGCCTGCTCAAAACGGCTTGCCATGCCTACCTCACCCGGAATACGGTTCCGTGCGGCGCATGGACGGATCGAGGCGGCGGTGCTGCGACCGGATTTCCCAGACGCGGCTGGCGGCTTCGACCTGAATACGCATATCCATCTTGGACGTGCCGCGCTGCCGTTCGGGGAAGTAAATCGGCACTTCGCGGATCTTGTAGCCTAGCTTGTGGGTGATGTAGGCCATTTCGACCTGGAAGACGTAACCGTTGGAACGTACTCGGTCGAGGTCAATGCCGACCAATGCCGGGCCCTTCCACAGACGATAGCCGCCCGTCGCGTCGTTGACGGGAAACTGGAGAATTGTTTGCACGTAAATCTTGTTGGCGAACCAGCTCAGCAGCTTGCGGTAGAAGCTCCATTCGCGGTCCACGCTACCGCCCTTGACGTAACGCGACCCGAGCACCATATCGGCCCCGGCTTCGGCCGCCGCGACCATCTCTGGCACATATTTCGGGTCGTGCGAGAAGTCGCAGTCCATCTGGACGATATAATCGGCGCCGAGCGCCAGCGCCTGGCGAAACCCGGCCCGGTAAGCCGGCCCCAAGCCCGATTTTTCGGTGCGGTGCAGCACATGCAGGCGGCCGGGGTACTGCGCCGCCAGTTCATCAGCCAGTTGCCCCGTCCCATCAGGCGAATTGTCGTCCACCACCAGGATCTGCAAGTTCTCCAGCGGCAGCGCCCAGAGCGCCTCGGCCAGCAGCGGCAGATTCTCGCGCTCGTTGTAGGTGGGAACGACCACCATCGTCACGGGCATAGCATTCAACCCAATTCGTTACCCAGGGCGCGCCGGTGCGCTCCTTACTGTGCAGTGTAAGGGAATGGGAGGTAGTTTTCCAGTAAAGGATATGGGCGGCCCTATGGATCTATCCACTTCGCGAGCCAGCCTCTAGAATGAAGAATCGTCAATCTGGATAGTCCTGTCAAAACGATGAAACGTCTCCGCCAGGCCGACCGCCGTCTGCTCATCCTGTTCGCCATCGTCTTCGTCAATTTTCTCGGCGCAGGCATGGTCATGCCCGTGCTGCCTCTGTATGCCGGCAGTGAGTTTGGCGCTGGCCCCGAGGCGATTGCGCTGCTGCTCACCTCGTTCTACGCAGCCCAATTCATCGCCGCGCCGTTCCTGGGCCGCATGTCGGACCGGATGGGCCGCCGCCCGGTACTAATCGGCAGCCAGATCGGCACGGTCGCCAGCTTCGGCCTGATGGCCATCACGACCAGCATGGGCGGGTTATTCGCGGCGCGCATCATTGACGGCATCACCGGCGGCAACATCATCGTCGCGCAGGCGTATATCACCGACGTTACCCCGCGCGAAAAGCGCACGCAGGGCCTGGGCGTGATTTTCGCAGCGTTCGGCCTCGGCCACCTGTTCGGCCCGGCGGTCGGTGGGCTAATCTCGGCGGCTTTCGGTGCGCATGCCACCTTCGCGGCAGCCGCGCTCGTTTCGATGCTCACCGTGCTGCTCACCTGGTGGCTGCTCCCCGAGTCGCTGACGGCCGGACGGCGCGCCGAACGCACCGCGCGCGTCTCACAGATGCGCCTGCAAGATATCACTGGCAACACGCCGCTGCTCATCATCCTGTTCATCGGCTTCTGCGCCCAGTTCAGCATCGCCATCCTGCAATCCACGCTACCCCTCTTCGGCGAAGCCGTGCTGTTTGCCGATCAACCCGCTTCGATGCAAAGCCTGGGCGTGGGACTGCTGCTCACCAGCATTGGGGCCGGACAGTTGGTCACGCAGTTGTTCATCCTGCGGCCGATGGTCAAACGCTTCGGCGAACGGCGGCTGGTCGTCGTCGGCGCGTTCTTCCGTGGCCTGGGGATGCTGACGATAGTCGTCTTCAGCAGCGCGTTCATGGTGGGGGCTGTTTCGATGGTGATGGTGGCCGTGGCGTCGGGCCTGATGATGCCGTCGCTGCAATCGCTGGCGACCACCAACACAGCCGAGGAGATGAGCGGCGGCGTTCTCGGTATCTACAACTCCTCGACGACGCTCGGCCTGATCCTCGGCACCGCGCTCGGCGGCGTATTGTTCGCCATTGGGCCACGCCACCCCTACATCCTGGCTGGCGCCGTGCTGCTGTTCACCGTGCTGCCCGCCCTCACCCTTCAGCGCAAACTGCGGCCGCGAACCGTTGCAACCGCCACCTGACCGGGGAGATCCCACGCGGCAGGGTAAGGTCAAGTTTCTGCATTCAGGTAACCTCACCCCCGGCCCCTCTCCGTATGCGGTTCAAATCCCGACAGTTGTGTGAGGCGTGTCATTGACCCCTCAACCCCTCGTTCCCCTTCTCCCACGCAGCCCGCGTAGGCACAGGGCATCGCGGGGAGAAGGGGATGAAAAGACCGCGCGCTCGCGGTTGCCACTCTCCCACGTAGGCGGGAAGAGCGGCGGGACGAAGAGCGGGTGGGCACGATGCATCGTGCCCACTACGACTTCCCATTTCCCCGTAACTGTCGGGAATTGAACCGCACGCGGAGAGGGGAGAAAAGCGCGGTGCGACCGGCGAAAGAACCCTCACCCCCGGCCCCTCTCCGCGTGCGGAGAGGGGAGAAAGATCGCGCCGTGAATGCTCCTACTCCGTTTCGGGGAGCGGGAGACAAGCGTGGGGCAATTAGCGAGCCTGTGACAAATCGAGACAACGAGACAGAATCAAAATAAGAGACAGACACTTGAGAGAAGAAGCTACGAGACAACAGGACAAAATGACGAGACTCCAATTGAGGCGAAGACGCATCGGAACAACGAACAACCGAACAGAATCAAACCAGCGAACATGGACTGAGGGAAGAAGTTGGCGAACATCCGAACAGAACACCAAACAAACGGCGCACAACAGGCTCGTATTGCGGGCGGCCCGGCCGTACGGCAGTCTTCATCGTAGACCAAGTGGGCTTGTTTGGGGCGAAAGAATGGTGGACCGGATGGACGCGATGCGGACAGGCGTGGGACTTCAAGCTGATCGCAAAAACGTACCCCTGGCAGTTATCCCCCCGCCTAACTTGGGCAGTCTGCATAGTAATTATGCGTCTCATTTCGGAGAATATGAGCCCTATGTTACAATCACTATTCGAAGTTCTGTGCGGTTCTCCGCGCAGTTCGTACGGTCAATACTTTCAGAAAGGGATTGGCAATGAAGAAGTGGTTTGCAGTCCTCGCGGTCGTCGTTCTCGCGCTGGTCATCAGTGGCGTGGCGATGGCGCAGGATGCCCCCAGTGGCGAGCTCGAAATCTTCTCGTGGTGGACGGGCGGCGGTGAGGCGGCTGGCCTCGACGCGCTGATCGCCAAGTTCGCCGAACTGTATCCGGATGTGTCGGTCGTTAACGCGGCAGTGGCCGGCGGTTCGGGCGTGAATGCCCGCGCAGTCCTCACCACCCGTATGCTCGGTGGCGACCCGCCGGACACCTTCCAGGTGCACGCCGGTGAAGAACTGAACGCCGTGTGGGTGGCCGCTCACGCAGTCGAGCCGCTCAACAGCATTTACGAAGCGAACGGCTGGATGGAGCAGTTCCCGCAGGGTCTGCTCGACCTGCTGACCGACGCCGAAGGCAACATCTACGCGGTGCCGGTGAACATTCACCGCTCGAACGTGATGTGGTACATCCCGGCCAACCTCGAGCAGTGGGGCGTGACCGTTCCCACTTCGTGGGACGAATTCGTGAACGAAACATGCCCGGCGCTGCAGGCCGCTGGCGTGACGCCGCTGGCCGTTGGCGAAAACTGGACGCAGGTTCACCTGTGGGAGAGCGTGGCCCTCGGCGTGCTGGGCACAGATGCCTACAACGGACTGTGGAACGGCACGACGAGCTGGACCAGCCCCGAAGTGCAGGGCGTGTTCGACACCTTCCTGAAGGTCATCGCCTGCACCAATGATGACCGCAATGCCCTGCCGTGGCAGGATGCCTCCAAGATGGTGACGGACGGCACGGCCGCCTTCAACATTATGGGCGACTGGGCTGCCGGTTACTTCCTGGTGGACCTGGCGCTGGAGCCCGGCACCGGCTTCGCCTGGGCGCCGTCCCCCGGCACCGAAGGCAACTTCATGATGCTGTCCGACTCCTTCGCGCTGCCCGTGGGCGCCCCGAACCCGGCCGCTGCCAACGCGTGGCTGAGCTTCGTCGGCACCGGTGAAGCCCAGGACCTGTTCAACCCGGTCAAGGGTTCGCTGCCGGCCAACACCACCGCCGACATCGGCAACTCGGAACTGTATAACGCCTACTTCCAGAGCGCGTACGAAGACTGGACCTCCAACGCCATCGTCGGCAGCCTTGCCCATGGTCTGGTGGCCCCGCCTGCGTTCTCGAACTCGTTCGGCCCCGCGCTGGCGAGCCTGATTGACAGCGGCGACATTCCCTCGACCACTGCTTCTCTGGCTCAGCTCGCCATTCAGACGGGCATGAACGACTAGTATCAAGCAAAGAATGCCTGAGTAACTTCGGGCCAAATGACGGGGCGGCGCAGTTCGCAGCGCCGCCCCGCTTTTGTTATGCTTCCCGCAACCTTCCTTGAATGCATAGTTTTTCGCGAGGCATTACCAGAAGCAAGGGGGACAAGTGATGAAAGGGCGAGTGAATCGCGATCGATTGATCGCATTCCTGATGCTTTTGCCATCCATCGTTCTGGTTTTCATCTTCGTCTACGTATTCATCGGCCAAACGACTTACACATCACTGACGGACTCGAATGCGGTGCAGCAGCTCAGCCGCGCGCAGGCCAATTTCGTCGGCTTTCAGCAATACAATTCGCTGTTCACCAACCCGCTCGACTATCGCTTCCGCATGGACCTGGTGAACACGGTCTTCTTCACTGTACTGTTCATCGCCATGTGCCTGGGCGTTGGGATCGGACTGGCCATTCTGCTCGACCAGAAGGTGAAGGGCGAAGGCACGCTGCGCACCATCTTCCTCTTCCCGATGGCGCTATCGTTCGTCGTCACCGGCGTCGTGTGGAAATGGCTGTTCAACCCCACCTATGGCATCAACCAGCTTCCCACCTACTTCGGGCTACCCCCGGCCCAGTTCCGCTGGTTCATCAGCGAAGAAAAAGTGCTCGTTTTCAATTGGCAGAACCTGCCTTACATCATTGCCATCATCGCGCTCGGTTTCGTCATCTTCTTCGCCATGCGCGCCTGGGTGAGACGTCGTTCGACGGTGGGCGCATTGCTCACGGCGCTGGCGCTGCTGCTGATGGCATGGATCACCTTCGGCGGCCCGTCGAACCTGAACGGCCTGCCGATTCCTGAATATTACGGCTTCAACCTGGCGCTGATCGCTATCGTCATCGCGGCGGGCTGGCAGATGAGCGGTTACACGATGGCGATGTACCTGGCGGGCCTGCGCGGTATCTCGGAAGACCTGCGCGAGGCGGCCCGCGTGGACGGCGCGAGCGAAGTTGGCGTCTATCGCCATGTCGTACTGCCGCTGCTGGCCCCGATCACGCTGAGCGCCATCATCATCCTCGGCCATATCTCGCTCAAAATCTTCGACCTCGTCTACGTCATGGGCGGCGGCGACAACCTGTACATTGACATGCCGAGCATCAACATGTGGTTCACGACCTTCCGCGCCGGCGATTTTGCCAAGGGCGCGGCCATCGCCATCATCATGCTGGTGATGGTTGCTGTGGTCATCGTTCCCTACCTGATCTCGAACCTGCGCAAGGAGAACGAACTATGACCGCCGTTACGGCCCCTGACGCACGTTCCAAGCGGGCAAAGCCGGGACAATCGCGCCGCATCATTTCGCGCACCGTCATCTACGGGCTATTAATCATCGCCGCGATCATCTTCCTGATCCCGGTGTACATGGTGCTCGTCACCAGCTTCAAGAGCATTGACCAGGTGGGCGTCAGTACGATGTGGGCGTTCCCGACTTCGTTCACACTCGACAGCTTCACGCGCGCCTTCGAGCTGCTGTCTCCAAATCTGATCAACAGCCTGATTCTGGTCGCCTTCGCGGTGCCGCTTTCGGCCATCCTCGGCTCACTGAACGGCTACGTGCTTTCGAAGTGGAAGTTCCCGGGCGCAAACATCATCTTCCCGCTGATGCTGTTTGGCATGTTCATCCCCTACCAGGCGGTGCTGATACCGATGGTGCAGTTCCTGCGTTCGGTTGGCATGTATGGCGGTTTGCCCGGCCTGATCCTCGTCCATGTCGTTTACGGCCTGCCGATTACGACGCTCATCTTCCGCAACTACTACGCCGAAATCCCGCGCGAGCTGATTGAATCAGGCCAGATTGACGGCGCGGGTTTCTTCGGCATCTACCGCTGGATCATGCTGCCGATCTCCGCACCCGGCTTCGTCGTCGTGCTGATCTGGCAGTTCACGCAAATCTGGAACGAGTTCCTGTTCGCGGTCACGATCACCAGCCCCGGCTCGCAGCCGATCACGGTGGCGCTGCAGAATATGTCGGGCAGCCAAATCGTGGAATGGAACCTGCAAATGGCCGGGGCGCTGCTGGCAGCCTTGCCCACCTTGATCGTCTATATCCTGCTCGGCCGTTACTTCATTCGTGGTTTGCTGGCGGGCAGTGTGAAGGGATAGGCCGCTCCCAGTCGGGGGCACGACGCATCGTGCCCCGACAATCCCCTCACGCAAGGGGATGAAGCCACCTTGTTGAGGCTTGTGTGCCCGGCTTTGTAACAGACCTGCCTTGCCAGTCCATTTCGCTTGCGTTCGTTCCAAGAAACGGTAGACTTCCTGAGGATTTGCTGAGAATCTTCGTTCCCCAGTGAGCGTCGGCATTCCATCAAACCAATGTGTTGGAGCGTAGCTATTTCGTCGTCTTCACAGAGGACAAGGCAGGATACCGCCTGAGCCGGCAGGAGCACTGCTGAAATCGCGAGCGAATACGGCGGACGGCTGTGATGGAACATCAGAAACGGAGTCCTTTTCCAGATGCGTGAACTCAATTCGACCGAGATGATCCTCATTTACATTGTGCTCGGCATAGCGATTGCCGGCCTGCTGTACGCCTGGTTCCTGGCGCGCCAGATTCTGCGCGAGGACAAAGGCTCAGCGAAGATGCAGGAGGTGTGGAATTACATTCGCACCGGCGCGAACGCCTACCTGCGCTCACAGCTTCGCATTATCGCCATTCTGATCGTCGCACTCGTCGTCATCCTCTTCTTCAGCGTTTACGTGGTCAACCCCACTCCGTACGCCATCGAGCATTTCTGCCCGGCGCTGGCCGAAGAAATCCGCAGCGAGTTTGCGGCCAATGAAGCCGACGCCCTGCGCGCGGATGTGGCGGCCCGCAATCCCAATTTGACGGCTAACGCCCTGGTGCTGGAGCAGAATAACGCCGTCGTCTTCGCGGAAGAGGCGCTGATCGTGCAACGTGGCGTGGTCGAGTGCGATGCCGCCCGGTCAATAACCGCCTTCGGGCGCGCTGGCGCATTCCTGATGGGCGCGATCTTCAGCGCGGTCGTGGGCTTCGCCGGCATGAATATGGCCGTGCAGGGCAACGTGCGCGTCGCCGCTGCCGCGGTTGACCCCAAACGCGGTTACGCCGACTCGCTGCGCATCGCCTATCGCAGCGGGACGATCACCGGCATGCTCACCGATGGCCTTGGCCTGCTGGGCGGGACGGTTATCTTCCTGATCTTTGGCATTGCCAGCCCCGATGCGCTGCTCGGCTTCGGTTTCGGTGGCACGCTGCTCGCCCTGTTCATGCGCGTGGGCGGCGGCATCTTCACCAAAGCGGCGGACGTGGGCGCTGACCTCGTCGGCAAGGTCGAGGCAGACCTGCCGGAAGACGACCCGCGCAATGCGGCCGTCATCGCCGACCTGGTGGGCGACAACGTGGGCGACTGCGCTGGTATGGCCGCCGACATCTTCGAGAGCTACGAAGTGACCATCGTCTCCGGCCTGATCCTCGGCCTGGCACTGGCAACGGTGACGCGCAGCCCAATCTGGATCGTCTTCCCGCTGGTCGTGCGCGGCATCGGTGTGCTGTCGTCGATCATCAGCACCTATCTCGTGCGCGCCACCGGCACCAACGTTGGCGGCAAGGATGCGCTGAAGGCGATTTCGCGCGGCTTCTACAGCGCGGCGGTCATCAGCATCGTGATGTTCATCCTGTTCACCGTGTTCTACATGAGAGACCCGCTGATCATGAATGGCGGGGTCATCTGGCAGCCGCTGGCGGCTGTAGTGGTCGGTATCCTGCTCGCCATCGTCATCGAGCGCGTAACGGCCTACTTCACGGACACCGAACACGGCCCGGTGAGGGAGATCGCCAAGAACACGCAAACCGGCCCGGCAACGACCATCCTGAGCGGTCTGGCTACCGGCATGGAGAGCAGCACCTGGGCGATTATCGTCATCGCCGGCAGCATCCTCGCCAGCATTATCGTCTTCACACTCTTCCCGATCACCAACAACAACGGCGCGCAGATTGTGGATACGTTCACGGCCGTGCTGTACGGCGTGGCGATGACCGGTATCGGTATGCTGACGCTGACGGGCAACAACGTTTCGATGGACGCCTTCGGGCCGATTTCGGATAACGCGCAGGGCATCGCGGAACTGGCGGGCGAGAGCCACGGCGAAGGCGGCCGAATCCTCGAGGCGCTGGACGGCGTGGGTAACACCACCAAGGCCATCACCAAGGGCGTCGCCATCGGCAGCGCGGTGATCGCGGCGGTGGCGCTGTTCGGCGCGTTCCTCACCGACACGCGCATCGTTCAGTTGGGCCTCGGCGTCGCGCTGGATGAAACGCTCTTCAAGACGGGAATCAACATCGCCGACCCGATGGTCTTTATCGGCTTCCTGCTGGGCGGCGGCGTGATCTTCCTGTTCAGCTCGCTGCTCATCCGCGCGGTCAATCGCGCCGCGTTCAAGATGATCGGCATCGTGCGCCGCCAACTGCGTATCCCCGGCATCATGGAAGGCACGAGGACGCCGGACTACGCCGAGGCGGTCAGCGTTTCGACGCAAGCCGCACAGCGTGAACTGCTGCCTCTTGGCATCATCGCCGTCCTCACGCCGATTGTGGTTGGCTTCCTGCTCGGAGCGCCCGCGCTGGGCGGCTTCCTGGCGGGTATCATCCTGGCTGGCCAGCTCATGGCGGTATTCATGAGCAACGCGGGCGGCGCGTGGGATAACGCCAAGAAGTACATCGAGGAAGGCAACTACGGCGGCAAGCGTTCCGAGCCGCACAAGGCGGCGGTGGTTGGCGATACGGTCGGCGACCCGTTCAAGGACACGGCTGGCCCGGCGCTCAACCCGATGATCAAGGTCGTCAATCTGGTGTCACTGCTGGCCGCACCGCTGGTCGTGACCGCCGCCACGTACACGGATCCCACGCAGCAGGCGACG
>JAEURB010000351.1 GCA_016788435.1 Anaerolineae bacterium
TGGCCGGGCCGACCGTCGAGTTCCTCGGCTTCGTGCCGGACGACGCGGTGGCAGGGCTGATGGCGGGCTGCCGGGCCTTCCTCTTTCCGGGCCTCGAAGACTTCGGCATTACGCCGGTGCAGGCGCAGGCAGCCGGGCGGCCCGTCATCGCCTATCGCGGCGGAGGGGCGCTCGACACGGTCATTTCTGGCCTCTCCGGCGAGTTGTTTGATGAGCAGACGGTGGACAGCCTCGCCGCTTTGATGGCCGGGTTCGATGAGAACCGTTACGACCCGGCGGCTATGCGCGCGCACGCCCTGCGCTTCGACAAGCGGGCCTTCGCGCAGCAAATCGGTGATTACGTCGAAACGGCGTGTGTCGAGTTCCAGATCGAAGCCTCACGCCCTTAACCCCGCACTCTGCAACGAACCCCTCACCCCCTCGCGATAGAAACCTGGCCCCCGGCCACCTCTCCATTCTGAAGAGGGGAGGATGCGGCGCTATTAGCAAGCGTGTGAAAGAGTGGACAAGTGGACAGAATCAAAATAGTGAACAGGCGTTGAGAGAAGAATGTTCTGAACAAGTGAAAAGATTAGCGAACAAGAGGGGCATCTCACGGCAGGCAAGCACGGTGCAAGGATAGATCAGGCTGGCTATCAGCGGGCGAAAATCGGGTGGACGGGATGGACGCAAAGCGGAAGCGGGGTGAGATTCATCCCTTCCACGCCTGGCCGGCGATGTGCGGGCTGACAACTGGCACACGAATGCGAAACGGCGTGATCTCGACGCGCGAGAAGCCCACCGTGTGGATAGTGGCTTCGAGATCGCGATCCGGGTGGCAGCCGTCGGCGACCAGACCCCAAACTGGCCGGATGCCGCGCTGCAAGCGCCGCAAGCCGCTTCCGTGGGGCGCGCCGACATGCTCGATGAAGGCGAAGACCCCGCCGGGACGCAGCAGGCGCAGCGCCTCGCGGCAGGCCGCCGGTGCATCCGTCACCGAGCACATCACATGCGTGCTGATCACCGCGTCGGCGCAGGCAGCCGGCAGGCCAGTGGCCTCGGCCGTCGTCGTGTGCAGTTCGCCCTGAATCCCGTACTGCGCGGCCGCTTGCAGCAGCGGCCCATGCATGAACAGGTTCGGCTCTATTCCTATCCAGCGAACGGCTTCCGCATTAAACCACGCCAGATTCGCGCCCGTGCCCGGCCCGAATTCGACAACCGTGCCTTGGAGCGGGGCAAGCAGCCGCCGCCGGTATTCGGCCACTCCGGACAGCAGTTCGTCGTTGGCGACCCGGCGGTAGGCGTAGGAAAAAATCCGCTGGCGCAGCCCACGCCGCCCCGCCGAATCGTGCACCTGATGGATCATCCCGGTCGCTCCGTCTTGCGTTGGCCACGCTTTGGCTATAATAGCGCCGTCTGGCTGGCAAGAAACCGAGGCTTCAGTTGGAACTGCGCGAAATCGGACTCATCCTGCGCCGCTGGTGGTGGCTGGTGCTGGCCCCGGTGGTGGTGGCCGCCCTCTTCGCTGTGCCCACCCTGCTCAACCGCACGCAGGCTGCGCCGGGCTATGCCATCACGCTGCTCTACAGCGCCTTTCAGGACCTGGACGGCCTGCCCCGGCCGGACGGCAACTACGAGGATGTGTGGATTTCGTCGGAACTGCTGGTCAACGCCTTTTCCGACTGGCTGAAAGGCAGCACGTTCAAAGACGAGCTGACGCGGGCGCTGGCCGGGCAGCAACCCGACTTCGACCCGGCGCGGCTGGGGGTCGCGGCGGACAACGACCGCGCAGTGGGCACAGTGACGTTCATTTACCCCGATGCGGCCGTGCTGCAGGCCATCGCCGAGGCGGCCGTTCCGATCATGAACGCCACCAGCAATGACTACTTCGCGCAGTTGGGCACGGCCCCGGCGCAAGCGAACCTGCTGTCGCAGTCGGCCGCCGTCCCGCAGAATCCACCCCTGCCCGACCGCTTCGGCCCGCTGATTCAACTGGCGCTGGCGCTGGCGGCCGGTATCGGGCTGGCGGCGCTGGCGAATTACCTCGACCCGTACGTGCGTGCCCGCCGCGACCTCGAACTAGCCGGCTTGCCCGTCCTCGCGGCGATCCCCCGGCGCTGAGCGATGATCCGGCGAAATGTCCTCGGCGGCCTGCTCGTTCTGGCCTGCGCCATTTCCGTAAGTGCACAGTCCGGCGCTGGCGCGACCGTGCCTTTCTCGTGGGACGCAGGCGACCTGTCGTTCCTCGCGCCCGCTGGCTGGAGCGCAGCCGGGTCGTCCTCCGATGGCTCGGCAGAGATGACCTTTGAGGCGGCAGATGGCGGACGGCTTCAGGTGGTCGAACTGCCCGCGCCAACGGCCGCCAATGCGCTGCTGCCTGCGCTGCAAAGCCGGGCGGAGGCTGGTTCATTCGTCCTGACGCGCTACGACGAAGCGGAGTGGTTCGGGCAAACTGGTCTGATCGCCAGCGGCCCGGATGCCCGCACGGCGGCCGCCCGCCTGCCTGATAACCGCGCCGTCCTCGTGCTGGGCAGCGGCAACGCGGCTTCATGGGTGGACGCCGTGATGCAGAGCGTGACGTTCAGCGCGCGCTCGGCCCCGACCGAACCGGCCTACAGCATCTTCTGGCGCGTCACGCTGCCCGAGCCGATCACCTTCGCCGACGTGACCGAACCGCGAATCGCGGGGCTGGTGGCGCTGGCGGGCGGGCGGCTGGTGGCCGCCGAACCGGCGCGCGGGCTGGTTTTCATGCGGCCGGGACAGCCCGGGGCGGAAATCATCCCCTTCCTCAATCCCAGCCAGCCAACCGGCCTGGCGCTCGCTGCGGACGGACGGCTGATCGTGGCCGACCCAGTCTGCCGCTGCCTGCAGGTCTACGCGCCGGGCGGCTGGCGCGACCCGATTGGCGCGTTCGCGGGCGGCGCCCCGCACAGCGTGGCAACCGGCCCGAATGGCGCGCTGTATGCGATTGACGGCGACGCGGCCGGGTATGTGCTGTGGGCGCAGGATGAGACCGGAGAACAACGCATCCCGCTCACCTTCAATGCCGCCGCGCCGCCGCTACTCGTCTCTGGCGGGCCGGCCGATGCGCCGCATCTTTACATCATCGAGTGGCTGACCTCGCTGATTGACGGCACGGTGAACGCCGCCGTCTCCGATGTTCGCGACGGCAAGCTGACGCTGCTGACGTGGCTACCCGCCGCGCCGGGTGAGCTGCGCGCGGCGGCCGTGCTGCCCAGCGGGGAAATGGTGGTCGCACTGGCCGATGGGCGGATTGCCCGCGCTGCGGCCGACGGAACACTGACCGAACTGGCAAACGACGCGCCAGACATACCGCGCGCGCTGGCCGCTGATGCTTCCGGTGGGCTTTACACCGGGCAGGAGGACGGCGATGTGGTGGGCCGG
>JAEURB010000200.1 GCA_016788435.1 Anaerolineae bacterium
GTCACCGGCCATCACCATGACCTGCTGCTGAACCCAACGTACCTCGCGCCGGATGATGACGATCATGATGGCGAAGCCGGTCAGCCCAATCGCCAGCGCCACCAGCAGCAACCACGCGCCATCGAGGTGAATGACGACAACGTTGTAGACCATATGGAAGAGGATGGCGAGCAGGACTGCACCATAGAAAGCCAGCCGCTGCCGGGTGGGCGAATAGCGCGCGGCATCGCCCGCCACCGCGCCCACCACACCCATCGCAACGGCATGCATCAGTCCGCTGGTCAGCACCCGCGCCGCCGCGAAACCCATCATCTGGGCATTCGATCCTTCGAACGCGAGCAGATAGAACAGGTTCTCGGCCATGCCGAAGGTGAGGCCGATTTCGAAGCCGAACGACAGGCCGTCCACGGCGTTGACCAGCTTGCCGCGCGCCATCATCCGGCGCAGTGGCAGCGCCTTCAGCACCTCCTCGATGACCGGAGCGGCCAGCAGGATGATGCCCAGGCGGGTTGTGAACATTGCCACGCCGGTTTCAATGACGAGCGACAGGACGAAAGCCACCCCGCCCCACACCAGCGCCCGGATCACATAGCGGCGTGGTTGAATGCCAAAGGTGTCAAGCGAATTCAGGATGTAGAGGATGGCGAGCGGCGTCAGGATGGTGACGGCGAAGGCGATCAGCATAGTGCGGGAGTCCCCGGAGGTCGTGTTTGGATACAGTAGCCTTGCGGCCGCATGTTACACTCGTGCCTTCTCGACATGAACGGTCGCAGTTCACTCATCATGAAAAGCAAACTGAACTCCATGCGCCTGCTGGAACAGCATCAAGTACCTTACGAGGTCGTCGAGTTCGATGATTCGATGCGAGACGCCGAAGACATCGCCGAGGCACTGGGCATGCCGCCCTACATGGTTTACAAGACACTGGTCGCCGAGCCGGAAGGAGGTGGAAAGCCCGTGCTGGTGATGCTCGCCGCGCACCGGCACCTCCATCTTAAACGACTTGCCCAGATTGCCGGCGTGAAAAAAATCCGAATGGCGGCTCACAAGGACGCCGAAGCGCTCACCGGCCTTAAGGTTGGCGGTATCAGCGCGCTGGCGCTCACGCATAAGAACTGGCCGGTTTACCTCGATCAACCAGCGATGGAACTGGAGCACATTCTGGTGAGCGCGGGGCAGCGCGGGGTGGACTTGCGCGTGCCGGTCACGGGCCTGATGCGCGTCGTGCGCGCGCGCATCGCAGAGGTGGGGGAGGATAGTGAAGAAGTTGAAAGTTGAGAGTTGAAGGCACAAAGCAACGCCTGAGGCGAATGAACTTGCTTCGTTGAGGGAGGCTGGCGCCCGTTATCGCCTGACACCCTTAGACTCAGCAGATGACAAGTCCCGCGTTCTCTCAACGAACGCAGATTTCACATAAGGCGGACTTACGGGTTACGAGAGAGCAGCACCGCGTTGGCGGGTCGCCTGAGGCAAATCACAATTGGCGTACCCACGTAGACCGCTTATTCGCACCTTTCAACCTTCAACTTTTAACTTTCAACTCTATCTCGACAGGAAGCGCGCCATCTCGAAATAGGTTTCGGTGATCGGCCGGATCTTGCTGATGGCTTCCTCAATCGGGATGGTCTTCATCTCGCGGCCCGAGAGCGCCGTCATCACGCCGCTTTCGCCGGCCAGCAGCGCCCGCACCGCTTTCACGCCCATACGAGTCGCCAGCAGGCGGTCAAAGGCCGACGGGGTGCCGCCGCGCTGGATATGGCCGAGAATCGTGAGCCGGATTTCGAAGCCGACGTTGGGGTCGGCGTTGAGGAACTCGGTCAGTTCGGTGGACTTGTAGGGCGCGCCCTCGGCGACGACTGCAATGGCGTGGGTTTTGCCGCGCAAATAGGCGTCTTCCAGGGCCTTCGCCACCTCTTGCATGGTGAAGGGGCGTTCGGGCGTGACGACAATCTCCGCGCCGCCGAGGATGCTGGCCATCAGCGCCAGGTAGCCACAGTTGCGCCCCATCACTTCGATGATGAAGGCCCGCTGATGCGAGGAAGCCGTATCGCGCAGGCGGTCGAGCGCGTCCAAAATCGTGTTGAGCGCGGTATCCACGCCGATAGCCGTATCGGTACCGTTGATGTCGTTGTCAATACTGCCGGGAAGGCCGACCACCGGAAAGCCAAGCTGGTGCAGCTTAAGCGCGCCGTTGAGGCTGCCGTTGCCGCCGATACAGACCAAGCCCTCGATGTTGTGTTCGTTCAGGCGGCGCAGCGCGCGCTTCTGGCCCTGTGGCGTGCGGAACTCCTCGTTACGCGCGGTTTGCAGAATGGTGCCGCCGCGCTGCAGAATACCGCTCACTTCTACGCTGGTCAGCAGGTGAAAGTCCCCACTCAGCAGGCCGGTGTAGCCCTGCCGGATGCCATAGACTTCTACGCCCTGCTCCATGGCAGTGCGGACAACCGCCCGGATCGCCGCGTTCTGACCGGGCGAGTCGCCGCCGCTTGTCATCACTGCAATGCGCTTCATCGCGCCTCGCTTCATGTCGCTGATTCAGGGGCGCTATTGTAGCAGTGTGATCCTCAAACGCCAGACCTCGACTCCGCCTCATCCCCCACACTGACATGATCCGGGCCGACGATTTCTCCGAGCGCCATCAGCAAGTCGTCGCAGCAGCGGGTTGTGCTGGGGAAGCGCATTTCGTAGCGGCCGCCATCCGGGCTGACCAGCACCACCAGATACGGGTCGCTGCCCGGAAACTGGTGCAGGGTATTCATCAAACGGCGGAAGCGGCGCTCGTCTCGCGCTGCGTCACCATTGCGGACGAACGTGATCGTGATCGGACGAACGGGCGCGGGCGGCGGCGCGGCGGCCATATCGAGCGCCCACTCCGGCGGCAAATCCCCAAAACCCGGCGGTTCGGCGCTGCTCGATGAAACGGCCCCATCCCATACCGGCGCGGGTGGCGGCTCGGGCGCAGCAGGCGGCGGCGACCAGACGGGGCCACCAGCCAGATCCGGCTCATCTTCCGGCGCGGACAGCCACGCCGAAACCGGCGGCGGCACATCGTCCACCGGCAGATCAGCCAGGAACGCATCAATCTGCTGGGTCGCCGTTTCGACGATGATCTGTGGATCGCCGCGCGACAAATCCAGCTTGCCGCCCACCAGCACGACTGCGTTCTCATGCACCACGTCCTGCACTTTGGCCCAGGTACGCGGGAACATCACCG
>JAEURB010000387.1 GCA_016788435.1 Anaerolineae bacterium
AGACCTTCGGTTCCACATTCACGACCCATACCACTTCCTTTCATGCCGCCAAACGGCGCTTCAGGGGCTGAAGGAAACCACTCGTTCACCGAGACGATTCCGTACTCCAGCCCTTCGACCATCTTGAGTTGTGCGTACACATCATGCGTGTGTACGTAAGCTGCCAATCCGTATTCCAGCGCGTTGGCCAGCGCCAGCGCCTCATCCGCATCGCTGAACGGGATGATGGGCATCACCGGCCCGAAGATTTCCTCGCGGTAAACATCCATCTTCGGCGTGACATTGAGCAAAACTGTCGGCTCGAAAAAATAACCTCTGTCAAGGCTGGCCGGGCGCGCACCACCCGCCAGTACTTGAGCGCCATCCGCCGCCGCCAGGGTCACCAACTGCTCGACGCGGTCGCGTTGGCGGGCGTTGATCAGCGGCCCGACGTCGGTGGCCGGGTTGCAGCCCTCGCCAAGTTTCAGTACCCGCGCCGCCTGCGCCGCCACGTCCACGAACTCCTCGACGATCTGCGAATGGACGTAAAAGCGCTGCGGGGCGATACAAACCTGGCCGTTATTGCGATACTTCGAGGCGACGGCCTGCTTCGCCACCTTCTCGATATCCACATCGGGGAAGATGAGGACGGGCGCGTTGCCGCCCATTTCGAGCGCCAGTTTGGTGACGGTCTGCGAAGCGCCGTCCATCAGCAGCTTGCCGACGCGCGTACTGCCCGTGAAGCTGATCTTGCGGCAGCGCGGGTCTTCGAGCATGGCGCGGCCCATCGCCGCCGGGTCGCCATTGATGACATTGACGACGCCCGCCGGCGCGCCCGCTTCGTGCAGTGCCTGCGCGAAGCACATAGCCGAGCGCGGCGTGAACTCGCTCGGCCTGCCCACGACCGTGCAGCCCGCCGCCAGCGCCGCTGCCCAGGCGCGGGCTGGGTTGTAGACCGGGAAGTTCCAGGCGGTTATCACACCCACCACGCCCACCGGCTGGTACTGCACGCTGATGCGCTTCGAGCCGGCGCGCGACGGAACCAGCCGCCCATGCGAACGTTTGGCTTCTTCGGCGAACCAGTCGAGCAGGTTAGCGCCGGTGTTCCATTCGCCGGTGGCTTCGCGCAGGGGTTTGCCGCTTTCCTCGCTCGTGATGGCCGCCAGTGCATCCACCCGGGTGCGAATCCACGCCGCGGCGCGCTGCAGAATCGCCGCGCGCTCGTAGGCGGTCAGTTTCGCCCAGCCGGGTTGCGCTGCCGATGCAGCATCAATGGCTGCTTGCGCGTCTTCCGCGCCGCCGTAGGGAATTTGTGCGGTGACGTCTTCTGTCGAGGGGTTGACGAGTTCCCAGGCAGCGCCGGTGGAAGCGTTTACCCACGCGCCGTTGATGAGCTGCTGGAATGTGAATGGACTAGTCATACAAAAGGCCTACCGGTGCGCGCTTGGGCGAATGTTTGGGCGCGTCGTCCGGCCTAGGTACGCATTGTTAAGTAAACATCCGCGTATCGTCACCATAACACACTGAAAACGGGATTTCCATTGCATACGAAATTACGAACCAAAGGGAAACCAAGGCGGAGGGGGAAAATGCGCCGAACTGACGGCGCAGAGTGGTAGGGAATGTCGTTGCGCAGCGCGCTTGTTACGCCTCTGGCAGGGCGCACACGCGGGCGATCAGGGCGCTCGTGCTGTGCCCCGGCAGGTAGTCGAGCAGGACGACCCGCCCGCCGTAGGCTACGACCGGGGCGCGTTCGGGCAGCGGTTTGGCCGGACCTTCCGGCGGGGCCGCGTAGTCGCCGCCTTTGACGTAGACTTCCGGGCGCAGCGCCACCACCAGCCCTGAAGCCGTGTCCTCCTCGAAGATGATGCAGGCGGAAACCGGCGCGAGGGCGGCCAGCAGGCGCGCCCGTTCAGCCGCCGGAACCAGCGGCCGGCCCGGCCCTTTCAGCCGCCGCGTGCTGCCGTCACCATTCACGCCCACGAACAGCGCCGAGCCGAGCGCACGCGCCCGTTCCAGATAGTCGAGGTGGCCCACGTGCAGCAGGTCGAAGTGGCCGTTAGTGAGCACCAGCGATCCGCCGCGCTCACGCAAATCGCTGGCGGCCAGCACCGCCTGTTCAAGTGTCACGATTTCGCCCATATTGCGCCGCCTTCGCCACCCTGGAACGCAGGCATTGTAACGCGGCGGCCGATGAACCGCCGAGCCACCGAGAGCGCTGTCGTGGAGAAAACGGCGGCGCTGCCCCGTTTTTCGCTCCGTCTCCACTTGCCGCGCGCAGACACAGCGGTTCGGAGAAGGGGCCGGGGAGTGAGGGCTGTACACCGCTTCCCCTCATCAACTCATCACCACCTAGCCTCGGCGCATCGGCTATAATGACGCACGGGATTCAGATGGGTGGAGGAAACCGGCTGATGGGCCTGCTCGATGATGTCCTGCGCCGCCGCAGGGAAGAAGAACGCGTCCGCATGGAGGGCCGTTTGCCACCCGGTCAGTCGCTCACGCAAAAGTTCCCGGTGCTTACCTATGGCCCGACGCCAGCCTACGATCTCGCCACCTGGGATCTGCGCGTCGTTGGCGAAGTCGAGCGCCCAATGCGCTGGAACTGGGCCGAGTTCACCAGCCTGCCCACCGCCAAATTGACCACCGACATTCACTGCGTCACGCGCTGGAGCATGTTCGATACCCAATGGGAAGGCGTGCTCTTCCGCGATTTCGTCAAACTGTTCGGCGTCAAGCCAGCGGCGAAGCATGTCATCGCCCACTGCGAGGCGGGCTACAGCACGAACGTGCCGCTGGATGTGATGATGGACGACGATGTGCTGCTGGCTTATAAGTTCGGCGGCGAGTACCTCGAGCCTGATCACGGCTTCCCGCTGCGCACCCTCGTGCCGAAACGCTATTTCTGGAAGAGCGCCAAGTGGCTGCGCGGCCTTGAGTTCAGCACGGTGGACAAGCCGGGATTCTGGGAGGTCGCGGGTTACCACAATAATGCCGACCCGTTCAAGGAAGAACGCACCCAGCGCATCAGCTATCTCTGGTAGTGTGGTCAGGCGTTTGGCGCGATAACTGCTTTCCTGACGCGTCCGTTTGCGTGGCGCGGAGTTGGTTTCTGCCGCGCGCGGTTCGGCGCGCCCTGCGATGGATCGGGCCATGTTTCGCAACTTCGCCGTGCCTTTCGTTCTGCTGGTTGCCTTGCTTGGCCCGGCGCTCTCCCGTGCCCAGGAGGCCGTGCTGCAACCCAGCGGTGAGCCAGAGGCAGGCGTTGTGACGCTCCAGCCGGGGTTCGCGCCCGATCCACTGCGCGTGCCGGCGCTGGTGGGTGGCGGCAAGATTGACGCCGTACAGCGCCAGCTCGGCCAGGACTGTGCCGGGTTCATCAGTGAAACGCCCGACGTGCGTGTTTCGCTGGGCGGTGCGCTGCCGCTGCTCCGTCTGATCTTTATCGCCGATGCGATCACGGTGGATACCACGCTGGTCGTTCATGCTCCTGATGGCACCTACCGCTGCGGCAACAATACCAACGGCCTGTTCAACCCGATGGTCAACATCAGCGGTGCTGCGCCCGGCGATTATGCCATCTGGATCGGCGGCTTCACGCCTGAAGGGCCGGTTTATGGCGATCTGTTCGTCACCACCAACGCCAATGCCTTTCCCGGCTCGACGGATCTGGTTCTGCCGGTCGCCACGACGCCGCCGACGGCTGTTCCGCCGGAAATGGTGACGCCGACGCCGCAGCCCGGCACCTTCCTCGATTCCTCGCTGCCGCCTGCGCATGTGGATGTGGCGCTGGCGCATGGCTTCCTGCCCGATCCGTTCCGCGCCGTCGTCGTGGGCGGCGGTGAACTGGCGCTTCCGCCGTCCACTTCGGCCGATTTTTCCGGCTGTGCGGGCTTCGTAACAGCGGGGCCCGACTTGCGACTCACCTGGTCGGGCGTATCACCACGCCTGCGCTTCCATCTCGTCCCGCTCGATGATGTCACCGACGCCGCGCTGGTGGTTCGCACCCCCGATGGCCGCTGGCTGTGCAATGCCGAGTTCGCGCCTGGCTACACCGATCCGTCGGTCGAGGTACTCGATCCGCTGCCTGGTGTTTATACGGTCTGGGCGGCTAACGAATCGGCGTTTGGCGCGCGCTTTGCCGCTTCGTTGTACGTGACGGAGAAGACTTCGACGCCCGAGACGGTCGAACGGGCTGGTACGCCTGCCCTCGCGAACGTGGCCGGGCTGGATGCGTTCGCGGCTGGATCGCCGGTGCGTTTTGACCTTACCGGGCCAGACCCGCTGGCGCTCTCGGCTCCGCTTGGCTTCGCGATTGGCGCCGTGGACCTGGCGGCGTTGAACGCGCCAGCCGAAGGCCAGCCCGTGACTGGCTGCGAAGGCTACGCGGCGGCCGCGCCTGCGCTGACGGTTGACCTGCCGGTCGCCTATCCCTATCTGCGCGTCTTCTTCATCGGGGCCGAAGGCACCGATCCTACGCTCGTCGTGCGAATGCCAGATGGGCGCTGGTATTGCAATGACGACTCGTTCGGAAGTAAGAGTCCGGCGGTGGATATCATGGGGCCGGCAGTGGCCGGGCAAGCGCAGATTTGGGTGGGTAACTACGGCGCGCTGGATACCAGCGTGGCCGGTACGCTGTACCTGACGCGAGGCAGCGCCTCGCCCGCCAATCCATCTGCCAGCGTGCCATTCACCGGCCTCGATGAGATCAATCTTGCGCCGCCGCCTGCGCTCATCATGCCAACGGCGGTTGCGACTGGCCCGCTCAATCCCTACGCCGAGCCGAACTTCGGCAGCGCGGCCCTCAACAGCGCGAACCCGCCTCATGTCGTGGCCGTAACGGGCGGCGGAACGCAGGACGCCAGCAAAGCGAATGCCGCCTGTACCGGTGCGGTGAGCGCCCAGCCCGATTTCCGCTTCGACTGGGGCGGCCCGGCGGTACCGCTGCGGTTGTTCGTGGTGGGCGATGGCGATCCAACGCTCGTCGTGCTTGGCCCGGATGGCGTGTTCCGCTGCAACGACGACAGCAGCAGCGTGTTCCCCACGGTGGATGTGCCGGCGGCGCTGCCGGGAGCGTATGCGGTATGGGTGGGCAGCTACGATGCGGCCGTCACTGCGCCCGGCTGGCTGACGATCACCGAAGACCTGTCGCTGACGCCGGTTGGCCCGTGAGCAGGCGATTACAGTTGGCCACGACAGCGCTCACCCCAGTTCAACGGAAGGTTCGTCTATGTTCGACCAACAAGCCCTCGTCACCAGCCAGGCCGGAATGCGGCTCGTCGCTCTGCTCACACTGCTCAATCGGGGCGAGTTCGCGCGGCTGCGCCAGTATCTGCGTGAATACTTCACCAGCGACGCGCTCGAAGAAATCCCTGCTCCGGCACGTCTGGCTGAACTGCGCAT